>JBIIZX010000441.1:0-3338 GCA_044346055.1 Burkholderiaceae bacterium
CCCATCCAGTGCCTGGCCCGCGCGTTGACACCAACCAGGCCCGCAGCCCAAGCCGGGGTAGGGGTACCTGCGCCTCAGCGCCGTCATCCAGACCCAGCAGCGCTGCAATGATCCGCTTACGCCATCAGAAACGCCCAAATGGCACGGTCACTTGCTCCACCAGGCCCATACGGCAGTGACTGGTGAAACATCCGGGCTAGACCCGTCTGTCAGCAGGCAATTGATTCCTGATCAATGCTGCATCAACGATCCCGGGTCTTCGCCCGCTCCGACGGCGCCTTGCCGCCACGCTTGCACGAGTAAGCTCGCTCTTGCAATGAACACCCCCACCGCCCCAGCCGCCCTGGTGCCTGGCACGGCGACAGCCGACACTGAGGCTGCCGCTGCCAGCACCGACACCCGCCTGCTCGCCGATCGCATTCCGCTCGATGGCGCCGGTGTGGTCGACCTCGCGCGCCAGCGGCACGTGGTCGCCGCGTTGCGCCGCCTGCTGCCCGAGCACGCCGTGCTGTACCGCGAGGAAGACACCCGGCCCTACGAGTGCGATGGCCTCACCATTTACCGGCAGGTGCCGATGGTCGTGGTGCTGCCCGAGACCGAGGCGCAGGTGGTGCAGGTGCTGCAGCTGTGCCATCGCGAACAGGTGCCGGTGGTGCCGCGTGGCGCGGGCACTGGGCTATCTGGCTCGGCACTGCCGCATCACGCCGGCGTGCTGCTGTCGCTTGCCAAGTTCAACCGCATCGTCAAGCTCGATCCGCTGGCGCGCACGGCGATCGTGCAGCCCGGCGTGCGCAACCTTGCGATCAGCGAGGCCGCCGCGCCCTATGGCCTGTACTACGCGCCGGACCCTTCGAGCCAGATTGCCTGCACCATCGGCGGCAACGTGGCCGAGAACTCGGGCGGAGTGCATTGCCTCAAGTACGGCCTCACCGTGCACAACGTGCTGCGCGTGCGTGGCGTGACCATTGAAGGCGAGATCGTCGAGTTTGGCTCGCACGCGCTCGACGTGCCCGGGCTCGACCTCTTGGCGCTGGTGATCGGCAGCGAGGGCATGCTGGCGGTGGCCACCGAAGTGACCGTCAAGCTGGTGCCCAAGCCACAGCGCGCACAAGTGGTGATGGCCTCATTCGATGACGTTGAAAAGGCCGGCGAAGCGGTGGCCGCAGTGATCGCGGCCGGCATCATCCCGGCTGGCATGGAGATGATGGACAAGCCGGCCACCGCGGCGGTGGAGCCGTTTGTCAACGCCGGCTACGACCTGGCGGCCGAGGCCATTTTGCTGGTGGAGTCCGACGGCACGCCCGAGGAAGTCGACGAGGAAATCGCGGCGATGGAGCACGTGCTCAGCAGCGCTGGTGCGGCGCGGCTGGCAGTGTCGAACTCGGAGGCCGAGCGCCTGCGCTTCTGGGCCGGGCGCAAGGCGGCGTTTCCGGCAGTGGGCCGCATCTCGCCCGACTACTACTGCATGGACGGCACCATTCCGCGCAGGCAGCTCGGCCCGGTGCTGAAAGCCATCCAGCAGATGGAAGGCAAATATGGCCTGCGCTGCGCCAACGTGTTTCATGCCGGCGATGGCAACCTGCACCCGCTCATCATGTTCGACGCCAATGATCCGGAGTCGGTCTTGCGCGCCGAGAGCTTTGGCTTCGAGATCCTGGAGCTGTGCGTCGATGTCGGCGGCACGGTGACCGGCGAGCACGGCGTGGGCGTGGAGAAGATCCACCAGATGTGCCGGCAGTTTGACCGCGCCACGCTCGATGCATTCTTCGCAGTCAAACGCGCCTTTGATCCGCCCGGCCTGCTGAACCCCGGCAAGGTCGTGCCGACGCTGAACCGCTGCGCCGAATACGGCAAGGTGCATGTGCACGGCGGAGCTTTGCGCTTTCCCGAGCTGCCGAGGTTCTGATGGCAGCGCTGCTGCATGCGGGCGGGGATGGGGCCCGCGGTGAGGCGCGCAATGAGGCTGAGCATGCTCTGGCTGAACGCATCCGCGCGGCCGCGGCAGCGCGCACGCCGCTCGTCATCCAAGGCGGCGCCACCAAGGCGTTCTACGGCAACTCCTGCAGCGGCGAACTGCTCGATGCGCGCGTGCTCAATGGCATCGTCGAGTACGAACCCACCGAACTCGTGGTCACTGCCAAGTGCGGCATGGCGCTGGCCGAACTGGAAGCCGTGCTGGCGGCGCGCGGCCAGATGCTGCCCTTCGAGCCGCCGCACTACGCGCCGGGCGCCACGATCGGCGGCGCCGTCGCCGCAGGCCTCGCCGGGCCGCGACGCGCCTCCTACGGCCCGAGCTACGGTGGCGTGCGCGACTTCGTGCTCGGCGCGCGGCTCATCAATGGGCGCGGCGAACTGCTGCGCTTTGGCGGCACGGTAATGAAGAACGTGGCGGGCTACGACGTCGCCCGCGTGCTGGCCGGTTCGCTCGGCACGCTCGGTCTCATTACTGAGGTGTCGGTCAAGGTGCTGCCGCGGCCGGTGGCCGAACAGACGGTGCGGCTGGAACTGGCGCTGGACGCGGCCATTACCAGGATGAACGAGTGGGGCGGGCAGCCACTGCCGATCTCGGGCACGGTGTGGACCAATGAGATGCTGTATGTGCGGCTCTCAGGCGCCCGCGCGGCGGTGGAGGCGGCGCGCCTGCGCCTGGGCGGCGAGTTGATCGAAGCCGAAGGTGCGGCCGCGCTGTGGCGCGGCATCCGCGACCAGCGGCACATCTTCTTCACCGGCGACGATCTGACGACATTGCCGCTGTGGCGGCTGTCGGTGCCATCGAGTGCGCCGATGCCGCAACTGCCAGAGCTGCAACTGGTCGAGTGGGGCGGCGCGCTGCGCTGGCTGCGCACCGACGCGCCGGCTGAGGATGTGCGCGCCTATGTGAGCCAGCAAGGCGGACACGCCACGCTGTTTCGCGGTGGCAACGCAGCCGCCCGCGCCGCCGGCGCCTTCACGCCGCTGGCGCCACCGCTGCTCGCCATCCACCAACGCCTGAAGGCCGAGTTCGATCCGGCGGGGATCTTCAACCACGGGCGGATGTATGCGGAGCTGTGAAATGTGAAACGTGAAAAGTGAAACGGGGGCTGGCGCGCCTACGAGTCACTGACCTCCACATTTCACGTTTCACATTCCGCCTTTCACGTTTCACGGATCAGATGCAAACCGCCCTCGCCGACTTCATCAAGGACACGCCCGATGGCAAGGAGGCTGATGCCATCCTGCGCAAGTGCGTGCACTGCGGCTTGTGTACGGCGACCTGTCCGACCTATCAGCTACTGGGTGACGAGTTGGACGGGCCGCGCGGGCGCATCTATCTGATCAAGCGCGTGCTCGAAGGCGAG
>JBIIZX010000442.1:0-3326 GCA_044346055.1 Burkholderiaceae bacterium
CGCGGCCTCAGCGGAGCCTGCGGTGAGCGCTGCAGCGTCTGCCGGCGACAGTGCGGGCAGCGCAGCGAGCGACGAGCTGCTGTCACGCCTGCCAGTGCTGGTGTGGGCGGTGGATGGCAATGGCCGCGTGGTGCGTGTGCAGGGCGCCGAGCCGTGGCGCTGGGGCATGCGGGACGGGCTTGCCGAGCAGCCGCTGTGGTCCGACGCGTTCGACCTGCGCACCAATGATCGCGAGCCGATGCTGGTGGCCCTGCGCGGGGCCTTGCAGCGGCGCCCGACCTTCGATGTACTGAACAGCCGCAACACGCGTACCGGTGGGCGCATCGTGCTGCGCAGCTATCTGGTGCCGTACAAGCACCAGGGGCGCGATGCCGTGCTGGTGCTCGACACCATTGCATCGCCCAAGCAGATCAGCGAGATCGATCGCCTGCGCCGCAGCAAGCAGCAATACAAGGAGCTGGTGGAGGCGTCCACCAGCCTGATCTGGGCCTGCGACGAGCAATTCAACTTCACCTTCGTAAGCCGCCGGGCCGCGCGCGAGATATATGGCTACGACGCGCAGGAACTGATCGGCCGCTCGCTTGCCAGCCTGCTGTCGCCGCAGGTGAACCAGAGTGGCGCACGCGAGGCCCTCGCGCGCCTGCGCCTGGGCCAGCCGCTCAAACAGTTCGAGATGACTCAGCAGGCACGCGATGGCCAGCGGGTGGTGGTGGCGATGGACGCGGCGCCGTTGTTTGGCGCCGATCGCGTGTTCCTGGGCGCGGTTGGCATGAACTCCGATCTCACCATGCTCAAGCAGCGCGAACGGCGTCTGACCGAGGCGCTGCGCATCGAGCGTACCGTGCTCGACTCCGCGGGCCAGGCGATCGCGGTGGTCAAGGACGGCCTGGCGGTGCGTTGCAACGCCGCCTTTCTCAATCTGCTGAGCACGCAACCAGCGTTGTTGGCTCGCACGCCGGTGGCCGATTTTTTCGCCGCCGTCAATGACTGGGATGAGATCTGCAGCAACGCCGAGACCGCGAACAGCAGCGACCGCGCCACCTCACGCGA
This sequence comes from Burkholderiaceae bacterium, assembly GCA_044346055.1. Lineage (GTDB taxonomy): Bacteria > Pseudomonadota > Gammaproteobacteria > Burkholderiales > Burkholderiaceae_F > JALHMQ01. The sequence continues at coordinate 1,051 of JBIIZX010000442.1, forward strand.
GGTGCAGATCATCCGCGGAGGTCGCGCCGTGGCGTTGGGCAGCGCCTGGTGTCAGCTGACTGCACGCTCGATCGCCCCCGGCGAGTACGTGTTGGTGCTGGCCGACATCGATCACATTCGCAGCCGCGAGGCCGAGGCGCTGCATCACGCCCATCATGACGAGCCGACGGGCCTGCCGAACCGCCGCCTGCTGGCCTTGCGTGGCGGCGCCGCACTGGCCGCGAGCGACCTGCGCAACGGCCAGTGCGCGGTGCTGGTGATCGACCTCGACGGCTTCAAGGAGATCCACGACGTGCATGGGCACCCGGTGGGTGACGCGGTCCAGCGCGAGATCGCGCAGCGCCTGAGCCGGCTCCTGCGTCCGCGGGACACCGTGGCCCGCGGTGGCGGCAACGAGTTCTTGACGCTGGTGCCCGATGTGGGCGAGCGCACCGACATCGAGCGCATCGCCGTGCGGCTGTTGCAGGCAGTGGAGAAACCGGTGTCGGTGGGCAATGGGCAGATCGGCCACGTGTCGGCCAGCGTGGGCATCGCCCTGTCACCAGGGCATGCGCGCGAGCTCGAGCAGCTGTTGCACCTGGCCGACCACGCGATGTACGAGGCCAAACAGAAGGGCAAGAACCGCTACGCCATTGCCGGCAAGGCCGGTCCATTGGCCACCGTCACGCCACTAGCGTCGCGCGCCGCGCGGGCTTCTTGAGATCTTCCAGCCAAGACGCCAGCGCCTTGCCGCGCGCGTCGCTGCCACGGGGCACCTGGGACGTGGGCTAGCGCTGGCCCTTGGGACTCACACCCTCGGTGGCCTTGACCACCAGTGCTTCGCGCTTGATTGCCGCGCGCGCCCGTGACTCAGGCAAAAAGCCCACGCTCAGCCCCGCTATCTGCGCCTGCACTTTGGCCTGCATCGACGGCACTGTCAGGACGTCGCTGGCGCCGACCAGGCCGACATCGCGCGGCGCCAGCCGCCGCGAGGTGTCGCCCACCACGACCTGCCGGTGCTGGCGCAACTGGGTGAGCGACAACGGCTCGTCGGCGCTCGCCAGGGGATGCGACGGGGCCACCGCAAACACCATCGCCATGCGCGCGAGCGGAAAGGTCTTGTAGCCGGCACCCACGCGCGCCTGCTGCGGGCCCTCGTAAGCGGCGCCAATGGCGAGGTCAGCGCGGCCCGAGAGCAGGGCGTCCCAGGTGCCGCCGAGCACCTCATGCGCGATGCGCAGCTGGGTGGGCGCGGTGCCGCAGAAGGCCTCGATCAGCGGCAGCAGCCGCTCGAAGGCAATCACCGTGTCGAGCGCGATGCGCAGCTCGCGCTCCCAGCCATCGGCCACCCGCTGCACGCGGCGCGTCAGCTCATCGGCCGCCGCCACGAGGTTGCGCCCCTCGCGCAGCAGCTCCTCGCCGGCAGCGGTCAGCTGCGCCCGGTAGCCGCGCCGGTCGAACAGCAGCACATCGAGGTCGTCCTCAAGCTTGCGCACCGCGTAGGTGATGGCCGAGGGCACGCGGCCGAGCTCGGCCGCGGCGCCGGCAAAGCTGCCGCGGCGCGCGATGGCATCGACCAGCTGCAGCGCCTCGAGCGTCAGGACAGCGGTGGGATCAGGGGTGCGGCTGGACATTCAACCTGGCTGAATATGTCGTTCAGTACCGGCAGGATGTCCTGCCGGCAACGAGACTGCATCATAGGGACTCCCATCGAGAGCGCCCGTGCAATTGAAGTGAACGAGCGCCGACCAGCGCGGGCGCTGAACCAAGGCTTGCAGGAGAAAGACATGCTCACAGTGCGTCGCAGTGAAGAGCGCGGCTTTGCCGATCACGGCTGGCTGCGCTCGTTCCACAGCTTTTCGTTCGCCGACTACTACGACCCGCGCCACATGGGCTTTTCGGCGCTGCGCGTCATCAACGAGGACCGCATCGCGCCGGGGGCCGGCTTTGGCACGCACGGCCACCGCGACATGGAGATCATCAGCTATGTGCTCGATGGCGCGCTTGCACACAAGGACAGCATGGGCAACGGCTCAGTGATCCGCCCCGGTGACGTGCAGCGCATGTCGGCTGGCCATGGCGTGCGCCATTCGGAGTTCAATCACGACAGCGCCGGGCAGACTCACTTTCTGCAGATCTGGATTGAGCCCAGTGTGGCCGGTATCGAGCCAAGCTACGAAGAAAAGCACTTCGATGCTGGCGCCAAGCGCGGGCGGCTGCGGCTGGTTGCGTCGCCCGAAGGCACGGACGGGTCGGTCAAGGTGCACCAGGACGCCCTGCTGTACGCGGGCCTGTTC
>JBIIZX010000055.1:0-11156 GCA_044346055.1 Burkholderiaceae bacterium
CCTCACGCAGTTGCGCTTCACTTCGCTCACTGTGGTCAGCTTGCGGGAGGACTTGCACCTCCTGGATCGCGCCCATGCTGGGCGCACAATGACAAAGGCCTCCGAACGGAGGCCTTTGATTTTGCTGGTTGCGGGGGCAGGATTTGAACCTGCGACCTTCGGGTTATGAGCCCGACGAGCTGCCAGACTGCTCCACCCCGCGGCAACTTGATTCTGGTGTGACCCTTATCGCTCTCTTTCATTACCGACGCTTGATCGGTAACGGCGCAAAGCTCATCAACCAAAGAGCCATCGATCATACACAGTCACGCGCGCCCACTCAAATCGGGGCCCGCTACTGGGCTCCTGAGTAGCGCTTGCCCCGCGCCTTTGCCTCACGTTGTGCGCCTCCCTTAGACTCGACTCGTGCTTCGAACTCACGCCCGCTTCTGTGCCCACTGCGGCCACGCCATCTCCCGGCGCGTGCCCGCCGGGGACAACCGCGAGCGCGATTGCTGCGACGCCTGCGGCGCGGTGCACTACGTCAACCCGCGCCCTGTGGTCGGCACCATTCCCGTGTGGAACGAGCAATTCCTTTTGTGCCGCCGCGCCATCGAGCCGCGCCATGGCTTCTGGACCTTGCCGGCCGGGTTCATGGAGGTTGGCGAGACCACGGCCGAAGGCGCCCTGCGTGAGACGCTCGAAGAAGCGGGTGCGCGCGTGCAGCTTGGGCCGCTGTTCACCATGATTGACGTCCCTGCCGTGGAGCAGGTGCATGTGTTCTATCGCGCGCAGATGCTCGACCTCGACTTTACCGCCGGCACTGAATCCCTCGAAGTGCGGCTGTTTGATGCTGCCGACATCCCCTGGGACGACCTCGCCTTCCGTACGGTGAGCACCACGCTGCGGCTGTATCTTGAGGATCGCGCGCGCGGCGGCTTTGGCGTGCACACACGCGAGATCGTGCACGGCGGGCCACCGGCACCCGCCAGCGCATGATCCCCTGGCTGCGCCCCGGGAGCGCGTTCCCGCCGGTGGCGTCTGCCCTGCAAGCTCCCAATGGGCTACTGTGCGTGACGCAGGAGGTGAGCCCTGCGCTGCTGCTCAAGGCTTACTCCAACGGCATCTTTCCCTGGTACTCCGAGGATGAACCAATCCTGTGGTGGAGCCCCGATCCGCGCATGGTTCTGCACACGGCCGAGTTCCGCGTGAGCCGTTCGCTGGGCAAGCATTTGAAGCGCCTTGGTCGCAGTGATGCGCTGTTCACGGTGACGCTGGACCGCTGCTTCGAGCCCGTGATGCGGGCCTGCGGCGCGCCGCGCCGGGACCAGGACGGCACGTGGATAACGGAACCGATGGTGGCGGCCTACTTCGAACTGCATCGGCAGGGGCTCGCCCATTCGGTCGAGGTGTGGCGGGATGATCAACTGGTGGGAGGCTTGTATGGCGTGGCACTGGGCCGGATGTTCTACGGCGAGTCGATGTTCACGCGCGTGACTGATGCCTCCAAGCTCGCGCTGGCCTGCATCGTGCGGCTGCTGTCGCTCGAGAAAGTGCCGGTGATAGACTGCCAACAGAACACGTCGCACCTCGCATCACTGGGCGCGCGCGAGATTTCGCGGCGTCAGTTCTGCGAACACATCGCCGCCGCCACGCGCCAAAGTCCGATTGATTGGGCGGCCTACGCGGCGCGCCCGCTGAACCAGCTGTTTGAACCCGGTTTGCCCCCAGCAGCGCACACCTGCACCTGACTGCAGACGCGAGAAACGACGACCGCAGCCTGATCGCCCGTGGCCAATCTCAAGGAACTCCCCTTCTCCGCGTTGCAGTTCTATACAACGGCGCCGTATCCCTGCAGCTACCTCGACGCACGACAGGCACGCTCGCAGGTCGCCACACCGGCGCACCTGATCAACGCAGACGTCTACAGCGAGTTGGTGCGGCTGGGCTTTCGGCGCAGCGGCATCTTCACCTACCGGCCGCATTGCGACGGCTGCCGAGCCTGCGTGCCGGTGCGCGTGCCGGTGGCCGCCTTTGTCGCCAACCGCAGCCAGAAGCGCGCGTGGAAGGCCAACGGGCGGCTGGTGACGCGGGTGGTGGGCCTGGCCTTTGATCACGAGCACTACGACCTGTACCTGCGCTACCAGTCCACCCGCCACGCAGGCGGCGGCATGGACAACGACAGCCGCGAGCAGTACTCGCAGTTCCTTTTGCAGAGCAAGGTGAACACGCGCCTGGTCGAGTTTCGCGACCCGGCGCCGCCCGATGAGCCAGATGCCCTCGGCACCCTGCGCATGGTCTCGATCATCGACGTGCTCAACGACGGCCTGTCGTCCGTCTACACCTTCTTCGATCCTGATGAGCCGCGCGCCAGCTACGGCACCTACAACGTGATGTGGCAGATCGAGCAGTGCAGGGTCCTTGGCCTGCCCTATCTGTACCTGGGCTACTGGATCGAGAAGAGCCCCAAGATGTCCTACAAGGCGCAGTTTCGCCCCACCGAACTGCTGCAGCAGGGGCGCTGGGTGCGGCAAGCGGCCTGACGCAGCGCGAGCGCGAGCGCGGCGCGCGAGGCGCGGCCGGGGCGCTGGCGGCAAATACAATCGCCTCATGCTCTACGACTTCGCCCGGCCGTTTATCTTCAAGCTCGACCCCGAGACCGCGCACGATATCGCCTTTGGCAACCTAGCGCGCGCGCATCGCCTTGGCCTCACGCGCCTGCTGCAACCCAATGTTGCAGACGATCCGGTGGAGCTCATGGGCCTGCGCTTTCCCAACCCGGTCGGACTGGCTGCGGGGCTGGACAAGAACGGCTCGTTCATCGATGCGATCGGCAGCTTTGGCTTTGGCTTCATCGAGGCAGGCACCGTCACGCCGCTCCCGCAGCCGGGCAACCCCAAGCCGCGCGTGTTCCGCCTGCCGGCGGCGCAGGCGCTCATCAATCGCATGGGTTTCAATAACGAGGGGCTGGACCGGTTCGTCGCCAACATAGCCCTGAACGACGGCTTTTCGCGCGGCGGCGGCATCATCGGCCTGAACATCGGCAAGAACGCGGATACGCCGATCGAGGCCGCGCTTGATGACTACCTGATCGGCCTGCGCAAGGTCTATCCGCTGCTCACCCAGCGCGCCGGCTACGTGGCCATCAATGTCTCCTCCCCCAACACCAAGAACCTGCGTGCGCTGCAGGGCGCGGGCGAGTTCGCAGCGCTGCTGGCCGGGCTGCGCGATGAGCGCGCGCGCCTGGCCGACCGTCACGGCAAGCGCGTGCCGATCGCGGTGAAGATCGCACCAGACCTAGATGATCCGGAACTGCCGCGCATTGCCGATGCGCTGGTGGCGCAGGGCTTCGACGCGGTGATTGCCACCAATACGACCGTCAGCCGCCAGGGCGTCAGCGGCTTGCCCCACGCACAGGAAACGGGCGGCCTGTCGGGCGCGCCGCTGCGGGCACGTGCCACGGCCGTCATCGCGCAACTGGCGGCGCACTTGCAAGGCGCGCTGCCCATCATCGGCGTGGGCGGCATTCTCGATGGCGAAGGCGCGGTGGAGAAGATGAACGCCGGCGCCTCGCTGGTACAGATCTACACCGGGCTCATCTATCGCGGTCCGGCGATCGTGGCCGATTGCCGCCGCGCCATTCTGCAAGCCGGCCACAGCAGCAGGCGACCGCGGCCAGCTGCTGCGCGCGCGGCCTGAAGCGCGGATACAGCGCGGCTTGCTGCGCGCCGTGCCTGAAGCGCTCAGTGCCTGAAACTCGTAGTGCCATAACGGGCAGTGCCTGGAGTCGTTGGTGACGGAACGCTCAGTGCCTGAAACGCTGCGCTGCTTCGTCGCCTTGTGGCCCAATGAGTCGGCCCGCAGGGCGCTCGATGTCATCGCCAGCGCGCAACTGCAGCGCTGGCCGCAGGCGCGCCAGATGCGCGCCGAAGACCTGCACCTGACGCTCGCCTTCATCGGCGCCCTCCCCGCCGACACCGTGCGCGCACTGCAGCCGCGCATCGATGCCCTGCCTATCGTGCCGTTTGATTGGAGGCTCGACCAGCTTGGCAGCTTTGGCGCTGCGCGCGTGCTGTGGATTGGCGGCGCACCCAATGCGGCCTTGAGCGCCCTGGCGGCAGAGGTAAGAAGCTGCCTCGACGCCAACGCGATTGCCTACGACCACAAACCCTTCGTGCCGCACGTCACGCTGCTGCGCAATCTGCCACGCGATGCGAGCACAGACGCGGCGATCAACGCTGCCGCGATCGCCCCCATCCGCTGGTCCGTTGTCGCGCCTCGGCTGGTCGTCTCAACGACCTCACCGGCCGGTGTCCGCTACCGCAACGCGGCGCAAGTGCTGTAACCCCTCTCGTTCCACTGTTTTGGCGCGGATCAACGAACGGGCGCAATTGCGTTGACCCTCGCGGCAGCCGGGCCGATGCTGCGGCGGTCCCTGCGCCCAGCCCTCCCCTCAGTGTCTCCTTCGGAACTGCCAGTCCGCGAAACCTTCTGGAACATCCCGCTGTGGGCAGTGGTCGGGCTGTATCTCGGTGGCCTTGCCTCGATGGTGCTGTTTGCGCGCGGCCTGCTCAAGCGCGTGCAACTGTGGCGTGGCGGCACCGCGGACGCCCGCTTTGACCAGTTGCCGGCGCGCATGCTGCTGCTGTTGCGCGAGGGCCTGCTGCAGTCGCGCGTGCTGGAAAAGCGCCTGCCCGGTGTCATGCACGCGGCGCTGTTCTGGGGCTTTCTGGTGCTCTTGGTCGGCACCATCCTCGCCACAGTCGACTGGGAGATCACGCGCCTGTTGTTCGACTGGCGCCTGCTCAAGGGACCGTTTTATCTCTGCTACGAGCTGGTGCTCGATCTCTTCGGGCTCGCCTTCGTCGCAGGCGTTGCGCTGGCCGCCTGGCGCCGCTTTGTTCGCAAGCCGGCGCATCTCACGCTCGACCAGCGCTTCACGCATGTGCTGCTGACGCTGGCCTTGATCGGCCTGTCCGGCTTTACCATCGAGGCGCTGCGGCTGGCGGTGGTGCAGCCGGCCTGGGGGCGCTGGTCATCGGTCGGCTGGCTGCTGGCGCAACCGATCACGGCGCTCGGGCTGCCGGAGTCGGTGCTGCGTGCGCTGCATCTTGGGCTGTGGATCGCCCATGCGGTGCTGGTGTTCGTGTTCATCGCCATCATCCCGACCACCTTCTTCTCGCACATGGTGGCCACGCCGCTGAACATCCTGCTGGCCAAGCTGCCGCCGCGCGCACGGCTGGCGAAGATCGAGAACATTGAGGAGCAGGAGCACCTTGGCGTGGCACGCTTTGAGCAGTTCAGCTGGAAGCAGCGGCTCGACTTCGATGCCTGTACCGAGTGTGGCCGCTGCCAGGAAGTATGTTGCGCCCAGCGCTCCGGCAGCGTGCTCAACCCGAAGGCGATCATCGGCAAGCTCAAGCGCTACATGCACGAAGGCGGCGGCCAGAGCATCGAGGGCAAAGCGCTGCATGGCGATGTGATCAGCGCCGATGAACTGTGGGCCTGCACCACCTGCGGCGCCTGCGTGGCCACCTGCCCGGCGCGGATCGACATCATCGACACCATCGTCGACCTGCGGCGCCATCTGGCGCTGGAGCGGGGCGAATTTCCGCCCGCTGCCGCGCACACGCTGCACAACATCCAGCGCCTGGGCAATCCCTGGGGCATGGACCCGGCCGAAAGGCTTGGCTGGGCCGCGGGGCTGGACCTGCCGCTGATGCAGGAAGGCAAGCCCGTTGAGTACCTGTACTGGGTGGGCTGCTCGGCGGCATTTGATCAGCGCAATCACCATATCGCCCGCTCGATGGTCAAGATCCTGCGCGCTGCCGGCATCTCGTTTGGCGTGATGGCCGAAGAACGCTGCCACGCCGAGGTCGGCCGCCGCCTGGGCGAGGAATACCTGTTCCAAACCGCTGCCGAGGAGAACCTCGCCAATCTCAAGCGCTACAGCTTTGCCAAGGTGCTCGCGCACTGCCCACACTGCTTCAACACGCTCGCCAACGAGTACCCGCAGTTCATGGATGCCACGACCGCAGGCCCGTTCGAGGTCGTGCACCACTCTCAGCTGATCGCGCAACTGATGCGCGACGGCAAGCTGAACGCCACGCTGCAGGACGACGAGACCATCGCCGTGCACGACGCCTGCTACCTTGGCCGCCACAACGACGAGTACGCCGCCCCGCGTGCCGCCCTCGCCGGCGTCAGCCGCGTGATCCCCATCACCCTGGCGCGCAGCGGCAAGGACGCCACCTGCTGCGGGGGTGGCGGCGGTCAGATATGGATGGAATCGAGCAGCCGCAAGCGCATCAACATCATCCGCGCCGAAGAAGTCGTCGCCAGCGGCGCCCAGACGGTGGCCGTGTCCTGCCCGCACTGCCTGACGATGCTGGCCGACGCGCGCAATGCAATCGGCGCGCAGGAGACGCTAAGGGTGCGGGATATCGCGGAGATCGTAGCCGACGCGTTGTAGCCGCGACCAGCTCAAGCAGTCGCAGAATCGCGCTGTCTATCGCGACGCGCCGTTCCCCCGCCGCGCGCGATACAGATCGTGAAACGTCTTGCCCGACGGCGCCGGGAAGTTGCGCTGGTCAGTCCAGCCGCCAGCCAGCGGGATGGAGCGGATCTGGCCCTTGTCGCCCCCCATCCACTTGAGCACGCGCGCCGCCACGCGGCTGCCGGCGCGGTACAGGGACGGGTTGCGCGCGGCCCAGCCCCATAGGGTCAGCGCGGCGCGTTCAGTCCAGGGACGCAGGCCGCGGTCGACCTGGCGCTCGCGCAGCTTGCGCAGCAACTCCGGCAGAGGAATCTTCACCGGGCACACGACCTCGCACTGGCCGCACAGCGTGGCCGCGTGCGGCAGGTCAATCGCCTTGTCCAGGCCAACGAAGCTGGGCGTAAGCACGGAGCCCATCGGCCCCGGATAGACCCAGCCATAGGCGTGGCCGCCGATCTTTTGATACACGGGGCAGTGGTTTATGCAAGCACCGCAGCGGATGCAGCGGAGCATGTCCTGGAAGTCGCCGCCGATGAGGCCGGTGCGGCCTGCATCCACCAGCACGTAGTACATGTGCTCGGGGCCATCGGGTTCGCCGGCATGCTTGGGACCGGTAAGCAGCGAAAAATAGTTGGAAATGGGCTGCCCAGTGGCCGAGCGCGGCAGCAGCCGCATCAGCGTGGCCAGGTCTTCGAGCGTAGGCAGCACCTTCTCGATGCCGGTGATCACGACGTGCACCTTGGGCGGCAGGATGGTGCACATGCCTTCGTTGCCCTCGTTGGTCACGATGGCCACGGTGCCGGTCTCGGCTACCAGAAAGTTGGCGCCGGTGATGCCCATGTCGGCGGAGAGAAAGTGCGAGCGCAGCACCGCCCTCGCCTCGCCCGTCAGCTCGGTGATCTCGCTCTTGCGCGCGGTGCCATGGGTGCGGGCAAAGAGATCCGAGATCTCATCCTTGTCCTTGTGGATGACGGGCGCAATGATGTGCGACGGCGCCTCGTTGTCGTTGATCTGCAGGATGTACTCGCCCAGATCGGTTTCAACCGGCGTGATGCCCGCTGCCGACAGTGCCTGATTGAGACCAATCTCCTCCGACACCATCGACTTGGCCTTGATCGCCTTGCTGCAGCCGTGCTTCTTGCCGATCTCCACGATCAGGCGGGCGGCGTCCTCGTGCGTCTCGGCATAGAGCACCGTGGCGCCACGCGCGGTGGCGTTGCGCTCAAAGGTGTCGAGCCACACGTCCAGCTGCGCCAGCGCGCGGTTGTGCCGCTCCACGGCGGCATTGCGCGTGGCCTCGAAGTCGTCGAGCTCGGCCACCGCCATGGCGCGCGCGTTGACGAACTTGTCCGACAGCTTCTTGAGGTTCTTCTGCAGTCGCGCGTCGGCAAGCTTCATCGATGCGCGTGCCTTGAAATGCATGGTCTGCACTTGCATTATTTGGTCTCCCTCAAGCGCTCATGCAGGTGAGCATCAGGCGCTAGGCGTAAGGCGACAGGCGTAAGGCATCAGGCGTCGCCGGCGAGGATCTGGGCCACGTGCAGCACACGCGTGGTCTCATCGCCCGTGCGGCGCAGCCGTCCCTCGATGTTGAGAAGGCAGCCAAGGTCGCCGCCGACCATGATCGGCGCACCACTGGCGCGCACGTTGGCGCACTTGTCTTGCGCGATGGCGCTGGAGATCTCGCCGTACTTGACCGAGAAGGTCCCGCCAAAGCCGCAGCACTGCTCGCAGTCCTTCATCTCCGTGAGTTCCACGCCGGGCACGAGTGCCAGCAACTGGCGCGGCTGCGTCTTCACGTTGAGGTAGCGCAGACCCGCGCACGAGTCGTGATAGGTGAGCTTGCCGGTGAAGCGCGAATCGAGCGACTTCACCTGCATCACGTTGACCAGGAAATCGGTCAGCTCGTAGGTCCGCTCGCCCAACGCGTCAAAGCGCGCCCGCAGGTCCGGGTCGTCCTTGAAGAGTTCGGGATAGTCGCCGCGGATCGTCCCCGCGCATGAGCCCGAAGGCAGCACGACGTAGTCGTAGGCCTCGAAGGTCTGCAGCACTTGTTTGGCAAGGTCGCGGGCAACGGCGCTGTCGCCCGAGTTGTAACCGGGCTGTCCGCAGCAGGTCTGCGCGGCCGGCACATCGACCACACAGCCGGCCAATTCGAGCAGCTTGATGGCAGAGAACCCGATCTCGGGCCGAACGAGATCAACGAGGCAAGTGACGAAAAAACCGACGCGCGGCTTGGCCGGCGGCCCTGAAGCAGCTTGCATGGTCTCGCCTCCCCCGCGCCGTCGTTTTGGGGCTGCAACATCGCCCCGGATTGTCGACGGTCTTTTCGTATCGTGATATAAGTCGGAGCAATGTCTACTTTGACGCAACGCACAATGCGCCCGCGCTCCACCACCTCTGACGCCGTGCCCCGCGACAAGACCGCGATCCAGGTCATCGAACGCATGATGAAGCTGCTCGATGCACTTGCGCAGCGCTCGGATCCGGTCAGCTTGAAGGAGCTGTCCCTGACCACGGAACTTCATCCGTCGACAGCGCACCGGATCTTAAATGACATGGTTGTCGGTCGCTTTGTCGATCGTGGTGAAACACCGGGGACGTATCGCCTCGGCATGCGATTGCTGGAGCTTGGCAACCTCGTCAAGGCGCGGCTATCGGTGCGAGAGGCAGCGCTGGAGCCGATGCGCGATTTGCATCGCAAGACAGGGCAGACGGTCAACTTGTCCGTGCGTCAAGGCGACGAGATTGTCTACATCGACCGCGCCTACAGCGAGCGCAGCGGCATGCAGGTGGTGCGCGCCATTGGCGGCCGTGCGCCGCTGCACCTGACGTCGAGCGGCAAGCTCTTTCTGGCGCACGACGATCCGCGCGTAGTGCGCAGCTATGCCACCCGCACGGGCCTCGCCGGCCACACGCGCAACAGCATCACGGATCTCGTGAAGCTCGAGCGCGAGCTGTCACTGGTGCGCGCGCGCGGCTATGCGCGCGACAACGAGGAACTTGAACTGGGTGTGCGCTGCATTGCTGCCGGCATTCGGGACGACAGCGGGCGGCTGGTGGCGGGCTTGTCGGTGTCAGCGCCGGCCGAGCGGATGCAGGACGAGTGGATCGAGGACCTGCACACCACCGCCATGCGTATCTCTTCGGGCCTGGGTCACGGCGCCACCGAAAGTCACTGAGCATTGCTCATCAACACTGAGCGTCGCTCGCCGTCAGCGAGGGTCGCAGCGCGAGACGGCGCTTGGCTTGGTTGAGAACCGTTGGACGAACTTCGGAGCGGACGGCGTGGAATCAATGAGGGCTCAGCTCGCGATCAGCGCGAGCTCAGCGCGGGCTCAACCGAACGACCAGCGGACCACTTGCGTCGTCACGCATCACGGACGCGCATGAAGCGCCCGCGCAGTCTCACATCGGCGATGTGGGCGTGACGACGGCCACCGGTACGGCGGCGCTCGGTTGCAGCTGCTTGGCGCGAGTGACGAGCCAATCGCGCACCCGCTGTGCATCGCCGATCCGCGAATACTTGCCCACGGAGTCGAGCAGGACCATCACAACGCGCTGGCCATCGATCACTGCTTGCATGACAAGGCACCGGCCGGCGGCCGAGATGTAGCCGGTCTTCTGCAAGCCGATCTCCCATTCCGGATGCGTGGTCAGGCGATTGGTGCTGCCATAGCGCACCACGCGGCGCCCCACGGGCAGCGCGAGTTCGGTGCTCACCGAGTAGCTGCGGATCAGGTCGTAGTCATAGGCGGCCTTCACCAGCCGCACCAGATCCTGCGGGCTCGAGCGATTTTCGGGCGACAGGCCGGTCGGATCGTTGAAATGCGAGTCCGCCATGCCAATGAGCTGCGCCTTGGCGTTCATCGCCTCGACGAACGCCGGAACGCCGCCAGGATAGGTGCGACCCAGGAGCTGCGCGGCGTGGTTCTCGGACGACATCAGCGCCAGATGCAGCGCCTGCGCACGTGTGAGGCGCACGCCGGGCACCAGATTGGAGCGCACGCGATCGATGGTGCGATCGGCGCGCGTGACCAGCAGTTCCTCGTCGAGATCGAGGCCCGCGTCGAGTGTGACCAGCGCGGTCATGAGCTTGGTGATCGAGGCAATCGGCAGTACCGCCTTGCCATTTTTCTCGAACAGCACCTCGTCGGTGTCCTGGTCCACAACGAGGGCGACCGAGGAGCGCAGGTCCAGCGGATCGTCCACGCCGTGCAGGCCGGCGAGCGTGCCTTCGCTCGGGCGCAGCGGGCGTCGGACCACTGAGCTGGGCTTGGCTTGTGACTTGGCTTGGGGCTTTGCTTGAGACTTCGCGGGTGGGGACGCCTGGGATTTGGCTTGCGCCGCTGCAGCCGGCGCCTGTGCCTGGCCCGGTTTGGCCGCCTTGCTGGCCGAGCTCCCTGAGGTTGACGACTGGGCGTTGGCCACCTGGCCCAGGCTCAGCGAAACCGCTGCCACCGTCGCGAAGATCAGCTTGACCACAAGCGCTCCTTCCCTCAATCGACCGGCCGCAAACGGCGAGCCAGTCCAACTGCAACGTCTTCCGTGACCCGCAAGATTCAGGCCCGCGGCTCGATCTTGCGCCGAGTCCGGCCGGGCCAACTGCCGATCAGTCCGCGTAGGCCCCTGCTTTCTTGATGATCGGGCCCCACAGCTCAACCTGCTCCTTCAGATGCGC
>JBIIZX010000056.1:0-11143 GCA_044346055.1 Burkholderiaceae bacterium
CATCTGGACCTTCATCGGCATCTCCGCGCCGGCTGTCTATTGGCTGGGCGCGATCGCAACATACGTTGCCGTGCTGGTCGTCATCAGCGTGTTCTGGTACAAAAATTGTCATGAAAAGCCTGCCGGCCTCGATACCTGCTCCTCCGGAGTGATCGAGGAAGTGTTCCCCTCGTTCGACGATTGGCACGAATGGGCCTTTCCTTTCGCGGCCAGCCACCCGCGCATCGATGTCGTGGTCAAGTGCATATATTGGAACCTCGTGGCGCAAGGTGGCGCGACCGTCGTGTGCAACGACGACGCGCAACGGTCCCCGATCCTCTCGGCGTTTTTCGACAGTGCCGAAGTGTGCGCGGCGGGCGCAGGCGCGCTGATCGGAGCGGCGATAGCGGGCATCGCCGGTATCGTGGCCGGAGTCGCAATCGGCGCTGCGATCGGTTGCGCGGCGAGCGGGCCGTTCTACCTGCTGTGCCTGCTGGCTGTTCTGCTCGTGGTTGCAATCGTCGTGGCAGCGGCTGCCCTGATCGGGGCTGTCGCGGGCGGCCTGATCGGGAAGGCTGCGGCCGGAAACGACGATCCGATTACCGCTGGCGCGGGCCTGACCATCGGTGACTACGTCACCACGCCAGGCAACCTGATCATCATGGGCGACCTGGACAACGCGCGTGCATACTGGTTCGTCCGCGACGGCGGACATGCAGTGCACGGTCGTTCAACGGGCTCGGCCCCATTTAGCCACCTTGATCCAGACACGAATTTGCCGGTGGACGCCTGCTGAGAGCAACGATGGTTGCAGGTGAGCGCAGTCATCGGTTGGGCTCTAAAAGCCGATGGAGCAGTGGTGCGTACCGCTGGCAGATCAGCGTGCGCGGCGCGACGGGAGAAAGGCGGCAGGACAAGAAAGTAGGTGACAAGCCGCGGCCACTGAGCGGCGTCGCATAAGCGACAAACAGCGCAGCCCAGGCGCGAGCGCAGCGATTGATATGAGGAGACCGCACGCCGGGCACTACCGGGCGACGAAAGCGCGGCTTACGTATGCCCCAGTACGACATGCGGCTGATAAGCCACCCCCAACGCCTTCAACTCCCCCTCAGACAGCGCAAGATCCACAGCCGCAACCGCCTGCTCCAGCTGCTCCACCTTGCTCACCCCCACAATCGGGCAGCTCACCCCGGATTGATGCAGAAGCCACGCATACGCCACCGTGGCGTTGCTCAACCCCCGCGCCTGCGCCACCTTGGTCAGCGCCTCCAGCACCGCATAGTCCGCATCCCGGTAGTAGTAGCTCTGGGCGATGTCGTCGGTGGCCGCACGGCTAGTCTCGCCGCTGGCCGCACGTTGTGCATCGTCCTTGCGCCGGTTGCCTGCGAGAAAGCCGCGCGCCAGCGGGCTCCAGGGCATGAGGCCAACACCAGTGGCGCTGCAAAATGGGATCATCTCGCGCTCTTCCTCGCGGTAGGCGAGGTTGTAATGGTTCTGCATCGAGACGAACCTGGTCCAGCCGTGCCGCTCGGCGACAAACTGCATCTGCGCAAACTGCCAAGCCCACATGGAACTCGCGCCGATGTAGCGCACCTTGCCGGCCTTGACCACGTCGTGCAGCGCCTCCATCGTCTCCTCCACCGGCGTGGCGGGGTCGAAGCGATGGATCTGGTACAGGTCGATGTAGTCGAGCTTGAGCCGCTGCAGGCTGGCGTCGACCGCGGTCATCAGGCGCTTGCGCGACAGGCCGCGGCTTTTCAGGCCATTGGGTCGCTCCACCGGCTTCGGCCCCTTGGCGTTCTGGCCCTTGAAGGCGAGATCGACCGGCAGATACAGCTTGGTCGCCACCACGATCTCATCCCGCGGTGCGTACTGCGACAGGATGCGGCCGGTCAGCTCTTCTGACACACCGGCCGAATACACATCGGCCGTGTCGAACACGTTGATACCGAGGTCGAGCGCGCGTCGCACGATCGGCACCGCTTCGGCCTCACTGCGCACCCACGGCCGCCATGCAGAGCTGCCCCAGGTCATCATGCCGAGCGCCAGGCGCGAGACCTTCAGGCCCGAGCGGCCAAGATTCGCGTAGTGCATCGTCATCGCCCCTGTTTCAGGACAAACCGAGCAGGCGCCCGATGCGGGCGAGATAGTCGCCGCTCTTCACTGCATCGGTAAAAAGCTCGTCACCCAGCGAATGCATGCGATCGCGCACGCCCGTGAGGCCCGCGTGCACCTGCACAGCCGGCGCGCCCTGCTCGGACAGCAGGCTGCGCAACAGCTCGACTTCCGCCTGCAGCACCGCCGGATCCACCTTCCCCGACTGCGCCCCCGCCAGATCACGCTCCAGCTGCTCCACCAGCCGCCGCGCGGCGTCCAGATCGATGTTGGTCATGTTGTCACCTCCGTCTCTTGGAGGGAGTGTAGAGCGCGGGGACGTCGTGATCGGTGATCTGTGATCCGTGATCCGTGATCAGTGATCAGTAATCAGTGATCGGTGATCGGTGATCGGTGATCAGTTAAGTCCGCTGGGGTGACGCCCGAGTTGCTTGGTGGCACGTTGCAAAAGACGCTGGATTCCCGCTTGCGAGGGAATGACGGCAGCAGGCGGCGAAGGATCGCTCTCCCTTTGGAATGAGAGGGAGGGGAGGGATTTTGGGAAGTTGATGCACAAAGGGGCAGGCAGCCCCGAATGCGCCTTCCGAGAAATCCCCCTGCCCCCCTTTTTAAAAGGGGGTAAAGACAGCGGCGGCGCAGCCGCAGTAGCGTCGCGTGCCGAGCGAGCGCAGCGAGCGAGCACGCGTGCCGTGTTCCAAGCGCGCAGCGCGAGGAGCACCCGTTTTGGAATCGACTGGCTCCGCCAGCGATTCCAAACACTTCCTAGCGCTTTGCGTGCACGTGCGATGGCGCAGCCATCGCGTACACGCAAAGCGAACTCACACCGGCATATTCATCACCGACTCATACGCCTGCACGAGCTTGTTGCGCACCTGCACGGCGGCCTGGAACGAGATCGATGACTTGTTCATCGCAATCATCGTTTCTTCCAGGCTCACGTTCGGGTTCTCGAGCTGAAACTGGCGTTGCAGTTCGGACGACGCGCGCTGGGTACCATTGACGTTCTTGAGCGCAGAGTCGAGCGAGGCGATGAAGTCCATGCCGCCGGCGCCGCTGGCCGCAGTGGCGGCCGCGGGCGCCTTCATGGCGGACACGGCTTGCGCGATCTGGGCGTTGATGGCCTTGATTTCCATGGGTGGCACCGGCTGGACGACGAATGACGAGCGCACGCTAGCGCGACCGCGCTTGGCCGAAGTTCCGGAAATCGCCCGTGGTATCGGCCCAATTCAATCCGACTTGAGGACTGCAGGCCAAAAAAGTCGCATGTGTAGGAACGCGCCTTACACCGCATGCGCCGCGGGCCGGATCGATGGCCCTATTTAGCGCTTTGCCGGGCTCAAGGGATCTCAATAATTGCCGACGAGCGATGGGAGGACTGCCATAGCGGCGGCCGGTCCATCGCGCACACAGAAGCAAAGCGGATGGAAAACACTGCAGTCGTCCCCAGCACGCTCGCCCCGGCGGGCACCAGCGTCTTTGCGCGCACGTCGCCGCGGACCAAGGGCATGCTGCTCCTTGGTGCAGCAGGCGTGGCGGCAGTGCTCGCCGCAGCCTGGCTCTGGTCGAGCTCACCAACCTATCGCGTCCTTTTTACCAATCTGTCGGACCGCGATGGTGGCGCGATCATCGCGCAGCTGTCGCAGATGAACATTCCGTACAAGAACGGCGATGGCGGCACCGTGCTGGTACCGCAGGACCGCGTGCACGAAGCGCGGTTGAAGCTCGCCAGCGCCGGACTGCCCAAAGGCAGCGTGGTCGGCTTCGAACTGATGGAGACGCAGAAGTTTGGCGTCACGCAGTTCCAGGAGCAGGTCAACTACCAGCGCGGGCTCGAAGGCGAGCTGGCGCGCTCGATCCAGGCGCTGGCGCCGGTGGCCAATGCGCGCGTGCACCTGGCGCTGCCCAAGCAGTCGGGCTTCTTGCGCGACAAGCAGCCGCCGACGGCCAGCGTGCTGCTGCAACTACATAACGGCAAGGCGCTCGATCGCGCACAGGTGGCGGGCATCGTCCACCTGGTGAGCTCGAGCGTGCCCGAGATGAGCCCGAAGAACGTCTCGGTGGTCGACCAGCACGGCAACCTGATGGCCAGCCCCCGTGATGGCAGCGCCGCCGGGCTCGATGCTGCGCAGCTCGACTACGTAGGCCGCATTGAAAGCGAGACCATCCGCCGCATTGAAGACATTCTCGAACCCATCGTCGGTCGCGGCAATGTGCGCGCGCAGGTGACTGCCGACGTGGATTTCTCGCAGATCGAGAACGTGGCCGAAACCTACGCGCCCAACCAAGGAGCCGAGACCAAGGCGGCCATCCGCTCGCAATCCACCCAGGAGTCGTCGCAGCCGGGACCGGCCACGCCGCAGGGCGTGCCGGGGGCGCTGTCCAACCAGCCGCCTACGCCGCCCACCGCGCCGATCAATGGCACCGCTGCGCCGCTCAATGCCACTGCGCCCGCCGCGGCCAATGCCAACAGCACGCGGCGCGAAGCCCTGACCAACTTCGAGGTGGACAAGACCGTGCGCCATACCAAGGTTGCCAGCGGCCAGGTCAAGCGCATGACCGCGGCCGTGGTGGTCAATCACAAGGGCGGCAAGGACGGCGCTGCCACCGCGCCGCTGACTGAGCAGGAAATGGCCAACGTCAACGCGCTGGTGCGCGAGGCAATGGGCTATAGCAAGGAGCGCGGCGATTCGGTCAACGTGGTCAACGCGGCATTCAACACGGTGGAGTTCGGTCCTGCCGAGACACCGCCGCTTTGGAAGCAGCCCGATGTCGTGGTGCTCGCCAAGGAACTCGGCAAGGCAATGCTGTTCCTGATGCTCACGTTGATTGTCGTCTTTGGCGTGGTGCGGCCAGCAATCAAGTCCATTGGCGCGCAGCCCAAGGCGCCGCTGCCGCAACCGCTGCCCGCCCCGGCGCCGGCACCACAACTGTCCGCACCCGAAGAGCCGTCTACGCCGCTGGCGCAGATCCGCCAGCTGGCCAAGGACGATCCCGCCACCGTGGCCAACGTCGTCAAGGCGTGGGTGGGAGAGGCGAAATGAAGTCGGGAGTGGGCAGTCGGGTGTCGGGAGTAGAAAAGCGCCTAGCCGACGCCGGTCTTCTCGCGTTTGCCTCGGCCACGATTGTTATGACCCCCATGCTATCTCGCGCCGCGCTTCCGACCCCCTACTGCCGACTCCCGACTCCGGACCTGCGACTCCCGATACCCGACTCCCGACTGCCGACTGCCTCTGAGGCGCGCCATGGCTGAAGAAAGCGTCGGCCTGGAAGAAGCCGCTATCCTGCTGATGACCGTCGGCGAGGAGCATGCCGCCGAGGTCTTCAAGTTTCTCTCGCCCAAGGAAGTGCAGAGGCTGGGCGAGGCGATGGCGCGGCTGCGCACGGTACCGCGCGAGCGCGTGAACTCGGTCATCGACCAGTTCAACAAGAGCAAGGACGAGCAGTTCTCGCTGGTCGGCGATACCGACGCCTTTGTCAGCCAGGTGCTCAAGCGCGCACTGGGAGATGAAAAGGCGGACTTGCTCCTCGACCGCATCCTGCAGGGGCGCGATGTATCCGGAATCGAGAGCCTCAAATGGATGGACCCGCGCTCGATCGCCGAGTTGCTTAAGAACGAGCACCCGCAGATCGTGGCCTCGATCCTCGTGCACCTGGAGCGAGACCACGCCTCCGAGGTGCTGCGCAACCTGACCGACCGCACGCGGCACGACGTGCTGCTGCGCATCGCCACGCTCGATGGAATCCAGCCGCAGGCGCTGCAGGAGCTGAACGAGGTGCTGTCCAAGGTGCTGGCCGGCGGCGAGAAGCTCAAGAAGGCCACCCTCGGCGGCGCCAAGGCGACCGCCGAGATCCTGAACTTTCTCGGCGGCCAGGTCGAGGCGCCAGCGGTCGAGTCGATCCGCGAGCATGATCCCGAGCTCGCGCAAAAGATCCTCGACCAGATGTTCACCTTCGACAACATCAATGATCTCGACGACCGCGGCATCCAGCTCTTGCTGCGCGAGGTGCAGAGCGAAAGCCTGATCGTTGCGCTCAAAGGCACCGACCAGAGCCTGCGCGAGAAAATCTTCAAGAACATGTCGAGCCGCGCCGCCGAGACGCTGCGCGAGGACCTGGAAGCCAAGGGCCCCGTGCGCCTGTCCGAAGTCGAAGCCGAGCAGCGCGAGATCCTCAAAGTCGTGCGCCGCCTGGCCGACGAGGGGCAGTTGCAGATTGGCGGAAAGGGCGGGGAGGATGAGTTTGTATAGTCGCTCGCGGTGTACGCGATCGCTGCGCGATCGCACGTGCACCGCTCACGGAATAGTCAGTTCAACTCCGCTGGCGGAGCCAGTCAAAGTTGAAACGGGTCGCCGCTCCCGCGTTGCTTCGCGGCGACAGCCCGAGCACGCCCGCTTGCTGCGCTCGCATGGCGCGCTCTCTGCACTCACCGCGCGATTGCCCCAATGGAGCTTCGAAATGCAAGACCGGCTTCGCTCGGCGCCGCAGTTGTATCAGCTGCCAACGTGCCAGCCTTCGGGTGTGTCCCCCCAGTGCCGCGCTAAGCGAGCAAAGCTCGCGTGCGCGCACTCGTCGTCGAGCGTGAGCAACGCGGCAAGCGAGACCTTCTTTGGAGACGACTGGCTCTGCCCGCGAATCCAAACTGGACCTAGCACTTCGCGTGAACGTGCGATCGGCGCAGCTGATCGCGTACACGCGAAGTGAATGGTTTATGGGCGCCCCCGACCGACTGTTCTCGCGCTTCATCCCCAAGGAAGAATTGGGTGAGGCGGCCTCCTGGGAGTTCCAGCCGCTGCATGACACGGGTACGCCGCTGCGCGGGACCGAGCGGTTGCTGTCGGAGCGGGAAAAGCGCGCTTGTGCTCGCGGCAGGGCCGAGGGGTTTGAGGCGGGGCGGCAGTCGGTGCTGGCCGAGCGCGCGCAGCATGGGCGTGAGCT
The DNA here is from genome assembly GCA_044346055.1 of Burkholderiaceae bacterium. GTDB lineage: Bacteria > Pseudomonadota > Gammaproteobacteria > Burkholderiales > Burkholderiaceae_F > JALHMQ01. The sequence goes on from JBIIZX010000056.1 coordinate 7,030, forward strand.
CGCACTCGTGCTCGATGCGCTGCGTGGCCGCTTTGCCGAGCTGGAAAGCGTTGGCGCCGAGCAGGTGCTCGATCTGGCATTGGCGATTGCGCGCAGCGTGGTGTGCCGCGAAGTGACCGTGGCGCGCGACGCCGTGCTGCCGCCGCTGCGCGAAGCGGTAGCAATGATCATTGACCAGCAGGCGCATCCGCGCGTGCACCTGAATCCGCAGGACCTCGCGCTGGTGCGGGCCGACCTCGATGCCGATGGCCTGCTCAAGGACTGCCGCTTCATTGCGGACCAGGTAGTGCCGCGCGGCGGCTGCCTGGTTCAGACCCACCTGTGCGAAGTCGACGCGCGGCTGGAAAACCGCTGGCAGCGCGTGATGGAGTCGCTCGGGCTGCCGGAAGCGGGACCGCTCAACATTGCGCAAGAGTCCGCAATGCCCGCGCCCGCTGCCGACGATCCTGCCAACGGCCGCTGATACGCGCCTTCACCCTGATGCAACATCTCACCGGCGCGGCCCCGTATGCGCGGCTGTTGCAAGACGCGCAGTCGATGGTCACGGCCGCGCAGCCACTTGAGGTGCGCGGCCGGCTGACGCGGGTCGCTGGTCTCGTCATGGAGGCTGTGGGGCTGAAGCTGCCCGTCGGTGCGCAGGTGGTGGTGGTGCAGGATGAGTCGCTGCGGGTGGATGCCGAAGTGGTGGGCTTCAATGGCGAGCGCCTGTTTCTCATGCCCACCACCGAGCCTTATGGCCTGCGGCCAGGTGCGCTGGTGGTGCCCACTGAGGCCGCGGCACCGCGCCCGCAGCTGAATCGTCGCAACCATGCCTGGCGCCGCGCCGAAGACCGCACGCGGCACCTGCCCATGGGCGAGTCGCTGCTGGGCCGCGTGGTCGATCCCAACGGCAAGCCGCTCGACAAGCTGGGGCCAATCGACAGCGGGCATCTGCGGCCGCTGGCGCGGCGGCCCATCAACGCCATGGAGCGGGCACCCGTGCGCGAGCCGCTCAATGTTGGCGTGCGCGCCATCAACGCCATGCTCACGGTCGGCCGTGGCCAGCGCATGGGCCTGTTTGCCGGCTCCGGCGTGGGCAAGAGCGTGCTGCTGGGCATGATGGCCAAGTACACCAGTGCCGATGTCACGGTGGTCGGCTTGATCGGCGAGCGCGGCCGCGAGGTCAAGGAGTTCATCGAGGAGATTCTCGGGACCGAGGGGCTGCGGCGCGCGGTCGTGGTGGCGGCCCCGGCCGATGTGCCGCCGCTGCTGCGCATGCAGGGCGCGGTCTATGCAACCGCGATTGCCGAGCACTTTCGCGACCAGGGCAAGCAGGTACTGCTGCTGCTCGACTCGCTGACGCGCTATGCGATGGCCGCGCGCGAGATTGCGCTGGCCATTGGCGAGCCACCGGCCACCAAGGGCTATCCGCCGAGCGTGTTTGCCAAGCTGCCCGCGCTGGTGGAACGCGCCGGCAATGCGGCCGAAGGCGCGGGTTCGATCACGGGCTTTTACACCGTGCTGACCGAAGGCGACGATCAGCAGGACCCGGTGGCCGATGCAGCGCGCGCGATCCTCGATGGCCATGTGGTGCTGTCGCGCCGCCTGGCCGAGGCCGGCCACTACCCGGCGATCGACATTGAAGCCTCGATCTCGCGCGTCATGACCAATGTCACGGGACCGGATCAGCTCGAACTGGCACGCCAGTTCAAGCTCTTGTACTCGCGCTATGCGCGCAACCGCGACCTGCTGTCGGTGGGTGCCTACGTGCCGGGCAGCGACCCGGTGCTGGATGCCGCCATCAATGCCTATCCGCGCATGGAGGCGTTCCTGCAGCAAGGCATGCAGGAGGCGTCTTCGCTGGGCGAGGCGCATGGGCGGCTGGCGGCACTGATGGCAACCGTGGTCTGAGGCGTTCCTCCGATTGCAACGGTTCCACGGCGCGATCGTGCGTCGTTGGACACGGAGAGCACAGAGAGCACGGAGGAAAAAAAGCGCGATACGGGGCGCTGCTGTTCGGCCTTTGTCCCTTTCTCCGCGCTCTTCGTGCTCTCCGTGCAATAAGCCACTGCACCAAGCCCCTGGGCATTCCGCTACGGAGTCGTACCGTTGCAACGTCGGAATCTGCCCTACAAGTTGAACTGATGGTGCGTTTGCCCGCATTCGTTCGAATGAGCACGGCGCCGAGTGGCTACAGTGTTTCACGACGCGCTCACTCCGCCCTGCTGCCGATACACAAACACTGCGACCCAAGCCGCTGACCGCTCCTCATGGACGCCATCAATCTCCGCATGCTCATTGAAATGGCCTCGACCGCGCGCGACGCGGCCGGCGCCCGTCGCGCCCAGGCCGCGGCCGCACTTGAGGCCACGCGCCAGCAGCTCATGACCCTGCAGGGCTATGCCGCGGCCTACGCGCAGCGCGCCCAGGCGGCCTTCGCCCAGGGTGGCGACATTGCGGCGCAGACCAACCTGCGCTCGTTCGCTGCCAAGCTGGACAAGGCGCTGCAGCAGCAACGCAACGAAATCATCCACCGCGAGCAGTTGCTCAAAGCGGCCGAGCACGAGTTCAACGACGCGCAATGCAAGCTCAAGAGCATGCAGGCGCTGCAGGCGCGCGGAGCCGAGCAGGCGCGCGCTGTGGCGCAGCGGCGCGAACAGAAGCTGGTGGACGAACTGGCGCAGACGATGCTGGTGGCGCACGAGCGCCCGCTGGCCGCGGGAGGGTGGTGATATGAACGACATGCGCATCCCGCCCGGCCTGCTGAACGCCACCCAGACACCCGCGCGCGACAGCCGCGAGCAGCGCCAACCCGACACGGAAGCGGCGCGTGCGTTTGACCGCCTGTTTGAAGACACACTGCGGGCGCCGGAGCAGGAGCGCGCTCGTGATCCCAGGATTGAACGCAACGCTGAACGCGCCGTCGATCGCACAGCTGAGCACAACGCCGACCGCATGGCCGATCGCGCGGCCGACCGCACCGCGCAGCGCAATGCTGACCTCAGGACTCAAATCAGCGCGCAGGCCGATCGTCGCGCCCAGGACAGCCGCGACTCACAAGGCCCGCGCATCGACGACGCCAGTCGCGACGGCGCCGCTGATCAGGTCCGCACGCCACGCGGCGCTCGCAGCGAGCCGACTGCCGACGAGCCCGCCAAGGAGCGCGTCAAAGGCGACGCTACCGCAGTCGCCAGTCAAACTGGCGCCGACCGCGCGCAGAACAATCCAACGCAACTGTCGCTCGAGGCGATGCGGCTGCCCGCTGACGGGCAGCCGGGCAAAGGCCAGGCGATTGATCAGACAAGCGCCCAAGTTGGCAACGCGCAACTGCTAGACGAGCTGCAGGCTACCAGTGCCGCCCTGCTCCAGAGTGCGCAGGCGCTGGCCGCCGGCAAGACCACAACAGCTGCGGACAGCGGTGGCGCCGCCAAGGTGGCGCCCGTTGCCAAGCACATCGATGGCGACACGGTGCCTGTCAAAGCGGCCAAGGACAGCGCGGCCGAAGCGGCCGAGCTCATGACGACCGAGGCCAACCCACTGGGCGCAGTGCGCGACCGGCTGCTGGAAGACTTCGAACGGCGCTTCGAGCGCTCGCTGGCCGCTGCCGCCAACACCGGGCGTGAAGGCTTCACGCCGGGCACGCCACAGGCGCTGGCGTCAGTTGCATCCCTTGCGCCGGGCGCCAGCCCGCAGCAGCCGTTGTATTCGTCAGCCCACGCCAACATCACGCTGCCCATCAGCCACCCGGGCTTTGGCGACGAACTGACGAATCGCGTGCTGCTGTTTGCCGGCCAGCGCGTGCAGAACGCCGAGCTGGCGATCACGCCCGCCGATCTCGGCCCCATCAAGGTCTCGATCGAGCTGCGCGGCCAGGAAGTATCCCTGGCCTTCACCGCACAACACGCCAGCACGCGCGCCGCGATCGAAGACGCGCTGCCCAAGCTGCGCGAAGTTTTTGCCGACCAGGGCCTGCAGCTCGCACAAGCGCATGTGGGCGACCAGCGCCGGCAGGACAGCGGCCGCTACGGCAGCCAGGACAGCCACGGCGGCCTCGATGCGGCACGCGTGGAGCGCGCGAGCAGCATTGGCGCGGGCGGCACGGGCGGTCTGCCCAACGCCTATGGCGTGCGCGGCG
>JBIIZX010000443.1:0-3316 GCA_044346055.1 Burkholderiaceae bacterium
GCCCCGCCAAGGGCCGGCCCGAAGGGTGATCCTCGCAGTTCTCAAAATGCGCGCCCGCACTCGTCGTTGCGCTGCCTTGACAGGAACCCGCCCTGCCTGCGGCAGCGCGCCTAGATTGCGATCGTTCTGGAGGTCACGCATGTGCGATCCAAGTGTTAACAGGCCCTAGTTCGGTTACCACATGCCACAGTCGATGGACACCTCCGCTTCGCTTCGCACCCCGGCGCACGCGCTCGAGGTCACAGCTGTGTGCGCGCGGCTGCACAGCAGCCCGGCGGGCCTTGCCCGTGCCGAGGCCGCGCAGCGGCTCGCCACCGATGGGCCCAACGCGCTGCAGGACGTTCTGCCACCCTCGCCCTGGCGCCTGCTCGCGGCGCAACTTTCGAACGTCCTCATCCTGATCCTGCTGGCGGCCACGGCGCTGTCGGCGCTGCTCGGCCATCGGGTCGATGCGATCGCGATCACGGTGATCGTGCTCTTTGCCGTGCTGCTGGGCTTCGTGCAGGAGCTGCGCGCGAAGCGCGCTCTGCGTGCCTTGCAGGCGCTCAGCGCACCGCGCGCCACCGTGCTGCGCGACGGCGAGCCGACCGAGATCGCTTCACGCGAGGTGGTGCGCGGCGACGTGCTGCTGCTGGCCACCGGCCAGCGCGTGCCGGCCGATGCGCGCCTGCTGGAGGCAGTGCAGCTCACGCTCGATGAAGCGGCGCTGACCGGCGAATCGGTCGCCGTGGACAAGGACGCGCACGCGCTGTGCGCTGCTGACGCGCCCACCGCCGAGCGCGGCAATATGGTCTTTGCAGGCACGGCCGTGGCGCGCGGGCGCGGGCGCGCCCTGGTGACCGCCACCGCGATGGACACCGAGTTCGGCCGCATTGCGACCCTGCTGCAATCGGTGCAGGCCACGCGCACCCCATTGCAACGCACGCTCGACCGCCTGGCCGCGCAGTTGGCGCGCGCCGCGCTGGTGGTCGTGCTCGTGATCGTGGGCCTGGGCCTGGCGCGCGGGCAGCCGTTCCTCGAGATGCTGGTGTTCGGCATCGCGCTCGCTGTCGCCGTCGTGCCAGAGGCGCTGCCGGCCGTGGTCACCATCTCGCTGGCGCTGGGCGTGCAGCGCATGGCGCGGCGCGGTGCGCTGGTGCGGCAACTGGCGGCAGTCGAGACGCTCGGCAGCACGTCAGTCATCTGCTCGGACAAGACCGGCACCCTGACGCGCGACGAGATGACCTTGCGGCAGATCGTGATCGGCGACACCAGCATCGAGGTGACCGGTGCCGGCTACGCGCCCACCGGGACGTTCATGCGGGACGGCGCTGTGATCGCCACCGATGGCGCGCTGGCGGACCTGCTGCGCGCCGCGGCGCTGTGCGGTGACACGCAGGTGGTGCGGCAGGAGGAAGCTGGGCGCCGTGACGACAAGGCTCGCAGCGACGGACGCGCCAACGACGGTGTTGGGAAGGACGCAGGCGCCACTGACGGAAGCGCCAACGAGGTGCGCTGGCACGCGCAGGGCGATCCGACCGAAGCCGCACTGGTGGTCGCCGCCGCCAAGGCCGGTCTACACAAGGCGGCGCTCGAGGCCCAGTGCCCGCGCGTGGGCGAGATTCCGTTTTCGTCGGAAGCGCGGACCATGACGACGCTGCACGCCGTCGACGGCGGCGTCATCGCGTTCACCAAGGGCGCGCCCGAGGTCGTGCTGGCTGCCTGCACCCGCTGCCGCACCGCGGCCGGCATCGAAGCGCTCGACGAGACCCGCGCGGCCGCACTGCTGGCGGCAGCGCAGTCGATGGCCGCGCGCGCGCTGCGCGTTCTGGCACTGGCCGAGCGCAGCGAGGCGACGCTCGACAATGCTGCGCAGGACCTCACACTGCTGGGCCTGGTCGGGCTTATGGACCCGCCGCGTGAAGAAGCGCGCGCCGCCATCGCCGCGTGCCGCTCGGCCGGCGTGCGCGTGGTGATGATCACGGGCGATCACCCGGTCACCGCGCAGGCAGTTGCGCACGAACTCGGCCTCGTCACAGACGCCCTGCCGGGGCGCGTTGCCACCGGGCGCGATCTCGACGCGCTGGACGACGCAGAGCTGCGGCATGCGGTGCGCGAGATTGTTGTGTATGCGCGCGTCTCGCCTGCACACAAGCTGCGCGTGGTGCGCGCGCTGCAGGCGCACGGAGACGTGGTGGCCATGACGGGCGACGGCGTCAACGACGCACCGGCGTTGAAGCAGGCCGACATTGGCGTGGCCATGGGCCGCGGCGGGACCGACGTCGCGCGCGAGGCCGCGGCGATGACACTGGTGGATGACAACTTCGCCACCATCGTTGCTGCCGTGCAGGAAGGTCGCGGCATCTACGCCAACATCCGCAAGTACCTCTTGTTCCTGCTGTCGTCGAACATCGGCGAGATCGGACTGATGGCTGCCGCGGCCCTGGCGGGGCTGCCGCTGCCGCTGTCGGCCGTGCAGCTGCTGTATGTAAACCTCGCCACCGATGGTCTGCCGGCGCTGGCGCTGGCCGTCGATCCGCAGGAGCGCGATGTCATGCAGCGCCCACTGCGTCACGCACGGGCGAGGCTTTTCACGCGGCCCATTGTCACGCTGCTGCTGGTGGCGGGGCTGTGGACGGCGGCGGTCAACGCGGCACTGTTCGCCTGGGCGCTGGACAGTGGTCGCAGCGCCGCGCAGGCGATGACGGTCACCTTCGCCACGCTGGTGCTGATCCAGTTCTTCAACGCCTACAACTTCCGCTCGCCGCACGGATCGGCGCTGCGCGCCCCCTTTGCCAACCGCTGGCTCAACCTCGCGGTCGCGTGGGAAGTGGCGCTGCTTGCCGTGGTCGTGCACTGGTCCGTGCTGCAGCCGGCATTCGGCACCGTGGACCTCGAGCTTGCCGACTGGCTCCTCGTCCTGGCCTGCGCCGTTTCGATCGTGCCGGTCATGGAGCTTGCCAAGCGTCTGCTGCGGCCGGTGCTGTGGCAGGCCTAGCGGGAGGTGCACGGGCAGGAAGATCGCCGCGGCAACCGCGCAGCGCGCGACTTGCCTGCCCACGCCAGGCGCGCCGACGGACTATGCTGGTCGATTAAGTGCAGCGGGCGCGCCAGTCGGTCGCCCGGTAGCACCACGGGCATTCAAATGCAGGGAGAACCGATGAAAGTGCTGCTCGCGATCGACGGCAGCGAGACCTCGCGCCATGCGGTGGCCTTTGTGGTGCGACAGCGCGCGATGTTCGAGCGCGCGGAGATGACCTGCCTGGTCATCGACAAGCCGACGCCGCTGCGCGCGGTCGGCGCCTTTGGAGCCGACCCCGGCATGCCGTCCCTGGCC
>JBIIZX010000444.1:0-3306 GCA_044346055.1 Burkholderiaceae bacterium
GCTTGAGCGGCTGCCGACACATCCGGCCCGCCGCATCGAGGAACTGCTGCCGCATCGCTGGCGCTCCACCACGCCGCTGCACTGACGGCACCGCACCCGTCAAGAGGGGTTGGCCGGACGCATACGCGCCGTCGCCGACAGGTACCAAAGTACATCTGACGTTGCCGCAATCAGGCAGAACTTGCGTCGCATTTGCGATACGCTTCCACGATGAAGACCGCCAGCCTCCCGTCCGTTCGCGTAGAGCCTGACTTCCGCGCCGAGGTCGAGGCCGTGCTGGCGGACGGCGAGACCCTGTCCGAGTTTGTCGAAGCGTCTGTTCGTGCGGGCGTCGAGCGGCGCCGCGTCCAGGGAGAGTTCGTCGCGCGCGGTCTGCGCTCCCGCGACGAGGCGCGGCGAACCGGCGACTACGTAGATGCCGACGTCGTGCTTGACGGCCTGCAACGCAAACTCGACGCCGCGCTTGTCCGCCTGGCGACCAAGGGCAAGTGACATTCAAGGTCCGGCTGACGCGAGTCGCCGAGGCGGATCTTGACCGGCTGTTCGACTTCCTCGTCGAACGAGAGGTGGCCCGTGACGGCGGCAACCTGGATCTGCCAGAGCAGGCCATGACCGCATTGCGCTCCGGCATCGCCACGCTGAATTCGTCGCCCTTCACCTGCCGCAAGGCGGGCAACAGTCCCTTCCTCAGAGAATTGATCATCCCGTTCGGGCGATCGGGCTACGTCGCGCTGTTCGAAGTCGAAGACGAGTCGACCGTTGCCGTCGTCGCCGTACGCCACCAACTCGAAGACGACTGCCACTGAGCCAACCGTTCGCGCCAACTACGCGCCATCGAACGACTGCTGCTATTGCGCCCGCCAGGCCGCTGCGCACCCTGGCTTGAGCGCCAACTGCCCCGCCGCGTTGAGATGCACGCGTTCGTTGGACAACGCCGACCCGGTGATGCAGCGGCACAGCGGGTGCCTGCCTTCTCGCCGAAGCGGCACTGGAGCAAGCGCATACCGGAGACAACCATTAGCCTGTAGGGGCCGAGACACGGCACGATGCGCGCCTTGCCGTTGTGCTTTCTGAAGTCCATGCACCTACCCAGCCCAGCCTTGCGCGTCTTCTTCGGACTCCTGGCGCTGTTGCTGGCCCGGCAGTGCGCGGCGCAAGGCCAGCCGCCCGGCGCTTCGGCGCCCGCTACACCCCGGCCCGAGCGCGTAGTGATCCTGTTGGGTACAGACCCCTCGCTGCTGGCAGTGCGCCTGTTGGCGATCCGCGCCGCGAATTCGATCGTGGCCCAGAGGGCGTAGAAGTAGGCGTTTCGCAGCAGGCGGCGGTGGGCGAAGTCGCGCCAGGGCGTGTTGAACATCTTGCCCAGGAACAGGCCGGACAGGAAGAACAGCGCCGGCAAGCGGAACGGGCGGAGCAGATCGATGCGCTGGGCCACGGGACCCGTGGCGACGATGCCCTCGAGCGCGTAGCTCTAAAGCAGCAGGACGATCAGGACAATGGACAGGCAACGGGCATGGTCCAGCCATTGAACCCGGCTGGCAGGCAGAGCCACGGAAGTCATCGGCTGGGACGCTCGGCACGCGCCGGGTGCGGCGACCCTGGTCCTTGCGGCCAGCGTTCGGCAACTGGCATGCCGAGCGCAACGGCTGCCTCCGCCGCCTTTATCTCAAGTGAAATATCAACTATTTCACTTGAGCAATATTGTTTAAGCCGTTGAATAAACGATAAAAATTCGCCGTCGACGCCGAAGCAACATCAACCGGATCGATCTCTTTCAACCGCCCGATCATTGCCGCCACGTGCGGCACGAATCCCGGCTCGTTGGTCTTGCCCCGGTGCGGCACCGGGGCAAGATAGGGCGAATCGGTCTCGATCAGCAACCGCTCCAGCGGCACCCTGCGGGCGACCTCCTGCAATTCGGTGGCGCTGTTGAAGGTGGCGATGCCCGAGAAGGAGATGAAAAAGCCCATCTCTAGAGCCTGCTCTGCAACCTCCCAGGACTCGGTAAAGCAGTGCATCACGCCGCCGGCTGCCTCAGCCCCCTCCTCGCGCATCAAGCGCAGGGTGTCGGCGCTGGCACTGCGGGTGTGGATGATCAGCGGCTTGGCACAGGCCCGCGCTGCCCGGATATGCACGCGAAATCGCTCTCGCTGCCAGTCCAGCGGCTCCTTCAGACGGTAGTAATCCAGCCCGGTTTCGCCAATGGCCACCACCTTGGCCGAGGCCGCCAGTTGCATCAGCGTCGCGACGTCCGGCTCGGCGCCGCCCTGCGTGTCCGGATGCACGCCCACCGAACAGCAGATGTGCTCATGCGCCAGGGCCAGCGCATGCACCCGCGGAAACTCCTCCAGCGTGGTGCAGACGTTCAGTGCCGCCTGTACCCTGGCCTGGCGCATGTGCGCAAGCACCTCGTCGATGCGGCCGGCAAGTTCAGGAAACGACAGATGGCAATGCGAGTCGACGTACATCGACAGTCGGGAATATGTTCGCGAGAGGACGGCGCGGGCGCCGGGAACCGCTGCGCGCCGAGCGTCGCAGCGGCGATAGTCGGGGACTAGATCGTATGAGTCAGCCGCGCCGACTTCAACGCCGAACCCAGCACGTCTTCGATGCGCTTGCGGGCATTGATGCCACCTTCATCGGCCGGAAAGTGCACGCCAATGCCCGGCGTGCGATTGCTGGCGCCGGCCGGGCTCACCCACACCACGCGGCCCGCCACCGGCAGCTTGGTGGGGTCATCCATCAGCGTGAGGATCAGATAGACCTCATCACCCAGGTTGTACGGCCGGTTGGTCGGCACGAAGATGCCGCCATTCTTCAGGTACGGCATGTAGGCGGCGTACAGCGAAGCCTTTTCCTTGATCGCGAGCGACAGCACGGCCGGGCGCGCGCTGCCAGTGGCCGCGCCGCCGATCTGTGTGGCGGGGCCTTGCATGGCAAGGCGCGTCACGGGGCCGGCGTTGTTCGGAAGATCATTCATCTGGCAAGGGCTCCGGCGGGGTTTGAGGCGGGGGCTACGGCTGGACTCCCGCCAAGGCAATCCACGTAAGACAGCAGTGCTGATTCGATCACCATGCGCGGATTCAAAGGGTGATCGCGCGTGGCGCGCAGCCGCGCCAGCTGGTCCAGCCACGCGAGCACCGCGGGGGCGGCGACCACGCGCGCGAGACGCGCCAGCGACTGCGCCTCGCGCGGATGATATCGAACGGCCACCCCGGCGCTAAGCGCCAATAAGTCCCACGCCCAGCGCTGAAACAGGGTGATCGACGGCTCCACCGCGACTGTCTTTGGCACGCGACCAGCAAT
>JBIIZX010000445.1:0-3305 GCA_044346055.1 Burkholderiaceae bacterium
AGCCGCTCGCGCAAGCTCGGCATCAAGGACGAGACGTTCGAGAAAAGCGACATCCACATCCACTTGCCCGAGGGTGCGACGCCCAAGGATGGTCCCAGCGCTGGCATCGCCATCACCACGGCCTTTGTCTCGACGATGACCGGCATTCCGGTACGGCCCGATGTCGCCATGACCGGTGAGATCACGCTGCGCGGCGAAGTGCTGGCCATCGGCGGCCTGAAGGAAAAGCTGCTGGCGGCCCACCGTGGCGGCATCAAGATCGTGCTGATTCCGGAAGAGAACCTGAAGGACCTGCCGGATATCCCCGATAACGTGAAGAACCGCATCGAGATCGTCCCCGTCAAGTGGATCGACAAGGTGCTGGAGATCGCACTGCAGCGGCAGCCAACGCCGTTGCCGGATGAAGAGCGCCCGCCGGCGCTGCCGGCAACCGCGGCGGCACCGGCTGCTGGCACGGCACCAGTGGCTGGCGAGGTCGTCAAGCACTAGCGGCAAGAGCGGGCGGCAGCAATGCCGCCCGTTTGACGTCTGTAGCGCCGCATCCAACGGATCGCGGCGTTCCCTTGACCGGCACTGCCCGCTGCGGTTGAATACACTGCCGTTGCGCGCCTTGCACTGTTCTCGCAAACGCCACTGACGAACAAGACCAACAATCAAAAATCAAGTGGCCGTCGTCGTGCTGCATTCGCCGACGTCCTCACTTTTCGTAAACAATTCGAGCAGCTCAACCCAATGAGGGGGTGTACGTGAACAAGACCGAACTCATCGACCACATCGCCAAGCAGGCCGACATTTCCAAGGCGGCGGCGGGCCGCGCGCTGGAGGCGATCGTTGGTGGCATTCGGCTGTCGCTAAAAAAGGGCGCGCCGGTGACACTGGTTGGCTTCGGCACGTTCACCATCGGCAAGCGCGCCGCTCGCACCGGTCGCAATCCGCGCACGGGCGCGTCGATCAAGATCAAGGCTGCCAAGATCCCGAAGTTCCGCCCGGGCAAGGCATTAAAGGATGCTGTAAACTAGCCGACTTTCCGGTGTACGCATTTGGTGGCGAGATCGCAAGTGCATGCGCCCGAGAAACTGCGGCAGGGCAAGTTGTTAGGCTAGAAGTTGTCTGGCTAGACGCATCAGACTGAAAGCGGCAAGGCAAGCGCGGGGTGCTTAGCTCAGTTGGTAGAGCGGCGCCCTTACAAGGCGTAGGTCGGGAGTTCGAGACTCTCAGCACCCACCAATGCAAGCCCGCCGCGTTCTGCCAGTTGCATCCTGCTGCAGTGTTGTGACCGTGGGGAGTGGTAGTTCAGTCGGTTAGAATACCGGCCTGTCACGCCGGGGGTCGCGGGTTCGAGTCCCGTCCACTCCGCCACCTGATCAACTTGGTTTGCTTGGTGTTAGCGAGACAAAAGGCGAACGTGTTTCGCCTTTTTTCTTGTCCGTCGCGCGCGCAGGCGCCGACTGTGAAGGAACCAGCCCACGATGTTCGATTCGATCCGCTCGCACCGCCGATGGTTGATGTTCTTCCTCATCGTGCTGGTGTTTCCGTCCTTCGTCGTTACCGGGATCTACTCGTACAACCGCTTCGTTGGCGGTGACGATGCCGTGGCACGGGTCGGCGACCAGCCCATCACCCAGCAGGAATTCGACGTCGCGCAGCGCCAGCAACTCGAGCGCTTGCGGGGCATGCTGGGCAACGACTTTGATCCCAAGATGTTCGACACGCGTGAGGCGCGTGTTGCCACCCTGGACGGCCTCCTTTCCGAGCGCGCACTTGCAATGGAGGCGCAGCGCGAGGGTGTGCTGGTGACCGAGGACCGCGTGCGGCGACTGATCGCCGCCGAGACCGCCTTCCAGCAGAACGGCAAGTTCGACTATGAGCGCTACAAGATGCTGCTCCAGGCCCAGGGCTATTCGGAGCAGTCGTTCGAGCAACGGGTGCGCGATGACCTGCAGCGGCGCGCACTGTTGCAGGCAGTCTCATCCTCGTCGGTCGTGCCGACCACCGTCACGGAGCATCTGCGCCGCCTGATCGAGGAAGAGCGCCAGGTGCGCGAACTGCGCTTTGCGGTCGCCGACTTCAAGTCCAAGGTTGCGGTGACCGACGAGCAGGTGAAAGGCTTCTACGAGGCCAACCCCAACGACTTCCGCCAGCCCGAGACTGCCAAGGTGCAGTACGTGCTGCTGACGCTCGACGACATCGCGCGCGACGTTACCGTGGCTGAGGCTGACGCGCTTGCCTACTATGAGCAGAACAAGGCGCGCTTTGGCCAGGACGAGCAGCGCAAGGCAAGCCACATTCTGTTCACTGCCGGCGACGGCGGCACGGCCAAGGACAAGGCCGGTGCGCGCAAGAAGGCAGAAGAAGTGCTGGCGCAATTGCGCGCTAATCCCAAGGACTTCGAGCGCCTGGCCAAGGAGTTCTCCAAGGACCCGGGCTCGGCCGCCAATGGCGGTGACCTCGGCCAGTTTGGACGCAACATGATGGTCAAGCCTTTCGAGGATGCGGCGTTCAAGCTGAAGCCGGGCGAGATCAGTGACCTCGTGGAGTCCGACTTCGGCTTCCACATCATCAAGGTCACCGGCGTGGTGCCGGCCCAGGTCAAGCCGTTTGCAGAAGTGCGCGGTGAGATCGAGTCAGACCTGCGACGCCAGGCGGCGCAGAAGAAGTTTGCCGAGGCCGCCGAGGTCTTCACGAACACCGTGTACGAGCAGGCCGATGGCCTGAAGCCCGTCGCGGACAAGCTGAAGCTGCAGGTGCAGACGGTCGAAGCGCTGCCGCGCAGTGGCTTGCCGGCCCGGCCCGGTACGCCGCAGGTGTTCACGCAGCGACTGCTCGAGGCCCTGTTCTCACCCGAGTCGATCAAGGCCAAGCGCAACACCGAGGCGATCGAGGTGGCCACCAACACGCTGGCCTCGGCCCGCATCGTCGAGCATCGCCCGGCACAGGTGCGACCGCTGGCTGAGGTGCGTGATGCGGTCAAGCAGCGGGTCGAGCAGCGCGAGGCGGCACGCCTGACGCGTGAAGCCGCAGAAAAGCGGCTGGCGGAACTCCGCGCCACGCCGAGCGAGGCGGGTTTCGGCCCGGTGCGCACGGTCGGCCGCAGCAAGCCGGAAGGCTTGTCGCAGGCGGCGATCAATTCGATCCTGCAACCGGCTGCCGGCGACCTGCCCAAGTTTGTGCTGGCCGAGCTCGACGGCGGCAACTACGGCGTGTTCCAGGTGCAATCGTCCAAGCTGCCGCCCCCAGGTGACCCGGCCCAGCAGGCGCAACTGACGCGTGGCCTGCAGCAGGCCTTTGGTGCGGCCGATGACAGC
>JBIIZX010000057.1:0-11104 GCA_044346055.1 Burkholderiaceae bacterium
GACCCCGAGACGGCAGATTCCATCAGGGCTTTGCGTCGATTCACGCTGCCCGTCTGGCCATCAGGGGATAAACATGTTCGGTCGTCGTGGATTTCTGCTCAGCGCTGCAGCGGTTGTTCTTGCGCTCTCCGCTGCGCTTTTGGGCATTGCGAACGCGCAGCCGCGCCAACCCAAGGTCGCGCTCGATCTGAATGCGGTGGTCACGGCACCGACCGCTGCGCCGATCAGCACAAAAAACGCCGCGTGGGCGCGGCGCGTCAATGGCGCACTGTTCGTTCGCGTGCTGATCGTTGCAAATCAGGAAGACCGCACGCTCGCGGGTCTGCGCAGCTTCATTACCAGTGGCGACAGCACCGGCAAGGGCGCGGTGGTCTACAACTACGCGTCGGTGCGTGCGCTGTCCGCCATGGTGCCAGCGTCGATGATTCCCGCCTTGGCCGCCCGCTCGGACGTGGTCAGCATCAGCCCCAACCGGCCTCTCAAGAGCGCGAGTAGCCTCGTACAGGCGACGACGGGTGCCGACACGGTGCTTCCAACCGCCGTCGGAGGCAGCGCGACGGCCAACGCCCTGACGGGCGCCGGCATTGGCATCGCCGTCCTCGATTCGGGCATCGACTACCGGCACCACAACTTCCGCGCATTCGACAGCAAGGGCAAGCCCATTTCCCGTGTCAAGTACGCAGTCGACTTCGTGTCGATCGGGCGCGCCTTTGGGCGGAGCGGCTGGAAACAGGGCGCGGACTACAGCACAGACACCAGCGAATCGATTGACGGCACCCGCTGGAAGGCGAAAGGAAGTTTGGCGCCCGATGCCGCGAATCCCGACCCTTTCGGTCACGGCACGCATGTGGCCTCGATTGCCGCGGGCAACGGCGCCTACCAGCGGCCGGAATCCGGCGGCATCGCCCCCGGCGCCACGCTGTTCGACGTGCGCGTGCTCGACGAGAACGGCCGCGGCCTTCTCGACGACGTACTGGCCGGAATCGACTGGGTGATCCAGCGCGCACAACTGGATAACAACAACATCCGCGTGATGAACCTGAGTCTCGGCGGCGACTCGACCGATTCTTTCCTGGTCGATCCGCTGGCCATCGCCGCGCGCGCGGCCACGGCGGCCGGCATCGTTGTCGTCAACTCCGCCGGCAATGCGGGCAAGAACCAGGCCGGCCAGACTGTTCTCGGCACCATCTCGTCGCCGGGGCACGAGCCCTCGGTCATCACGGTCGGCGCCTTCAACATGAAGTTCACGGCGGCCCGCGGCGACGATCTGATGGTGACCTTCAGCTCGCGCGGCCCCACCCGCGGCACCTATATCTTCCCGTCAGGCAACCGCTGGGTCGACAACCTTGTCAAACCTGATCTCGTCGCGCCCGGCAACCGTGTCATCGGCGCCCTGGCGACCGACTTACGCGGCGCGCAGAACTACCTAGCCGCCAAGTACCCGGCTGAGACCGGCATCGTCAACGGACCAACCACCCCCAACCAGCGGCTGATGCAGTTGAGCGGCACCTCGGTAGCTGCGCCCGCCGTGGCCGGCGCCGCGGCGCTGCTGCTGCAGGCCAATCCCAGCCTCACAGCGCCGCTGATCAAGGCCATCCTGCAGTACACCGCTACGCCGCTGGCGGCGGGCACTCTGGTCGATCAGGGCACCGGGCAGTTGAACGTCGAAGGCGCAGTCCAGCTGGCGAGCGCGCTGCGCACCGACCTGGACCGCTCGATGGCCGCGGGCACCCCGATGCTCAAGCGGCCAATGCCCGCACCTGTCTCGGTGCTCAACGGCCAGTCGCTGCCCTGGAGCCAGATGGCCGTGGTCGGCGGCAACCGGCTGGTCACGGGCAGCGCGCTATTCACCCAGTGGCAGTCAATATACGACCCGCGCCGCCTATGGGCCCGGCGCGCAGTGCTACAGATGAAAATTCGCTATCTGCTGGAGAACAGGGCCGCCGGCATACCCGCCAACACGATCCCAAGACGAATTGTCGTTGACGACATGGAGTCTGAAAGAAGGCTGCTGACCAGCCAGGTGCGGTTGGTCACGCCGGGCCTTTCGAAACAGACCGGCGCGACGATCAGCCTGATGGCTCCGGTGAAACAGCTTGCCGCGCACGTGGCGGCCGGCGGCGGCACGGTGCTCTTGACCGGCTTCACTGGAGGCGGGGGGACACTGGGGGCTGCGGGGGTGATCCTAAGCCAAGGCTTCCTCATGAATGAAGGCTTCCTCATGAACGAGGGCTTCCTCATGAATGAAGGCTTCCTCATGAATGAAGGCTTCCTCATGAATGAAGGCTTCCTCATGAATGAAGGCTTCCTCATGAACGAGTAGGCTATCTGTCACTCCCGTTTTGACCGCAATTTTTCTGTCAATCGGGGATGCCAATCATCGTCGCCTTTCTTGTGCAGAAAGGCTATGCGCGGCATCAGAGTGATCCTCGGCGATGAGAAACGACCAATTTGACTTAAAAGCAGACCAAGCTTCCGCTTGGGGTCGTTTCAAGCGACAGCATCTGTTCGATTACACAACGGCTGCCATGCGTTGGTGGTTTGCTGGCGCAGCGTTTGGAACCATTGCCTTAGTCTGGGCAATTACCCATATCGCTCAAATGCCCACCACAGAACTTGCTGCAATTGCCGGCGGTTTGGCGATGGTTGCTCTCGCAGCTTGGTTTCCAGTCACGGTGCCCAGGACAACACAGACCGTTCTTGTCGCCGATGTGCTTGTGCTTACGCTCTTGGTCACCAATGGACTGCCGGCCGCCATCCTAGCCGCTGGCTTCGAGGGTTTAGTCGGAGCACTGCGTACCAAGCAACGCCTCACAAGCCGAATTAGCGGCCCTTCGTTTTCGATGATCGGCTATCTGATCGCAGGACTAGCCTATCTCGCGATCACAGCGACTATCGAGCGATTTGGCGTCACAAGCGAACTCGCTGCGTTCATTTCGCTTTGCTTGGTCTCGCCCATTCCGACGGCAATCAGCACGGCCTCGATCATGCACTTGACTGCCCTAAAACGCGGCGGTCGATTGCATTTCCGCGCTTGGAGTGACGCTGCCGCGTGGCTAATCGCCATGGCTATCTGCGCCGGTCTCGTAGCCGGGATCGTAACCATCAACGCCCGGTACTTCGGTCCTGTGATCCTGTTAACGGCAGCATTGGTGGTTGGCGCATTGATATTCATCGCGCGATTCACCCTTTCTCGGACAGAAGCTGAGCGCCAAGCCCAAGAAGCCCTTGTCGCCTCAGCGCAGCACGAAGCAGATCTCAGCCAGAAGCGCTTCACCGCATCGTTCACCAATGCCGCCATCGGCATGGCCATCGCCCGGCCTGATGGCCCGGTGCTGCAAGTCAACCGCGCGCTGTGCGATCTGACCGGCCGATCGGAAGCCGACGTTGTCGGCGAGCCATTCGCCAGCCTGCTTCATGCAGGCGATGCGACGCTGCTGCGCCGGCAGGCCGATCAGGTACTGGCACGGCCCGAGGAGGCGTTCTCGATGGAACTGCGGGTGATCGGCGCGGACAGCGCCGATATCTGGGTCGCGCTGCACTGCGCGCAGTTTGCCGACCCGAGCGGCAGCGGCCATGCGCTGATCTACCAGTTGCACGACATCACCTCGCGCCACCTGGCCGAGAAGCGGCTGCAGCACATCGCCTACCACGACGACCTCACCAACCTGGCCAACCGCAACTGCTTCCACGAGCGGCTGGAGGTCGCGGTGGAGCGCAGCACCAACGATCCTTCAGCACGCTTCACGGTGCTGTTCCTCGACCTCGATCGCTTCAAGCTCGTCAACGACAGCATGGGCCACATGGCTGGCAACCTGCTGCTGGCCGAGGTGGCGCGCCGACTGCTCGCCTGCGCGCGGACTAACGATCTGGTGGCGCGACTGGGGGGCGACGAGTTCGCGATCCTGATCGAAGACTCGCTCGACATCGACGCCGGCATGCGGCTGGCTCAGCGTGTGCTGGAGGCGCTCAAGCTGCCAACCACGCTGAACAACACCGAGCTGGTGCCAGCGGCCAGTATCGGCATCACCACCAGTGACCTTGGGTACCGCACCGTGGACGAGGTGCTGCGCGATGCCGATCTGGCCATGTATGAGGCCAAGGCTGCGGGCCGCTGCCGCGTCGCCTACTTCGACAGCTCGATGCATTCGCGTGCCGCGGAGAAGCTTTCGCTGGAGACCGAGCTTCGGCGCGCGATCAGCGACGGCGCGCTGTCGGTCCACTATCAGCCGCTGTACGAACTGTCGCCGTACCGGCTGGTCGGGTTCGAGGCGCTGGCACGCTGGACCCACCCGCGCCGCGGCAGCGTGAGCCCGGTCACCTTCATCAAGTTGGCCGAGGTATCGGGTCAGATCGACGCGCTGACCGACTTCGTCATCGAGCGAGCGATCGCCCAGCTCGCTGCATGGCAGCGACTGGCGCCCGCCATGCCGCTGACGATGCACGTGAACATTTCGGGCCGCGATCTGGCGCGCAAGACCCTGCCCGGCCACGTGCTGCACACGTTGCAGCGCAACGGCGTTGCGCCGCGCACGCTGACGCTGGAGATCACCGAGACCACGCTGATGCAACGGGTGGACGAGGCGCTCGAAACGATGAACCGCATGCGCGAGAGCGGCGTGCGGTTCTCGATCGACGACTTCGGCACCGGGTACTCGTCGCTCGCGTATCTGAGCACACTGCCGATCGACAGCCTGAAGGTCGACCGCTCGTTCGTGACGGGCATTATCGAGAAGCCGCAAAACGCGGAAATCGTGCGCGCGGTAGTGACGCTCGGCCAGGCGCTTGGGCGCCGCGTCATCGCCGAGGGCATCGAGACCCAGGAGCAGCTCTCCAGGCTGCTGTCGCTCGGCGTGAATGTGGGTCAGGGCTTCCTGCTGTCACGTCCGCTGCCGGCCGAGAGGGCCGAAGCGCTGATTTCCGCGGGCGAGGCAGCCTTTCGGCCGCATTGAGCTGCCGTGGCTGACTTTCCTGCGCGACACCACGTAGCGTCGCGATGGCGATGAAACGCCAGGCATCGGGCGAAACTGCTGCGGGCGCCCGCCTTGGAAGCCTGCGCAGACGCCACTTCTTTGACTACCCGGACACTGCGCTTCGCATCTGGGCTGCAACCGTCCTCGTCGGCTGCATCGTCACGGGACTGGCACTTCACGGCACGCTGACGGACCCCACCCTTGACAGAACCGCCGTTGCCGTCGCGATTGGACTTGTCGCGATCGCCGCGACCCAGTCAGTGACGCTGACCGGCAAGTTGGCGTTAACCGCTTCTGAGGCGTTCGTCTTTGCGATTTTGGCCGCGTACGGGCCGAGTGCCGCTGTCGTGGCGGCCGCGATCGACGGCGCAGTGGGCTCACGTAGTTCGAAGCGCCTGACCAGCCGTATCGCCAGTCCATGCGTCTCGGCGATTTCCTTTGGTGTCTGCGCCATGGCCTTCGAGGTTTATCGCCGGGCACTGGAGTCATTGCAGGTGGCACCCACGATTGCCTCACTTGCGTCGCTGATGCTGTGCGCGCTGCTGCCATTCGCGGTGTCGATCATCTTGGTCAAGACGCTGCTGACGTCGAAGACCAACAGCCAGTTCACGCCACGAGCCTGGCTCAGGCTTGCCGACGACGTTGCCGCGCTCTACCTGTGCGGTGCCTTGATCGCGGGAATGACTTATCTTGGCGCGGAGCGTTTTGGCCCAACCTTGCTGCTGGTTTTTGCAGCGAGCGTGCTCGCGGTCATTGCGCTTTTTCGCAACGCGCTGGCTCGTCGCGAGGCCGAGCGGCGGGACCAGCAGCAGCAGATCGATCATGCGCGGACGGAAGCGCAGATGCATCACCGGAGATTTGTCGCGGCATTCACCGATGCCGCGATCGGCATGGCCATTACCGCAACCGATGGACGGATTGTTCAGGTCAACCGCGCAGTGCTGAGACTACTCGAATGCAGCAGCACAACACTGATCGGGCAACCCTTCGCGATGCTGCTGGACCGCGGCGATGCCGAGCTCCTTGACCGGCACATGCGACTGGCTGCCAGCGATTCAGCGCAGGCCTTTTCGATTGAGCTGCGCCTGGCAAGCGCGAAACGCGCCGATCTCTGGGTGGCCGTTCACGGCAGTCACATCGATGACCGCTCAGGCTCGGACGCGTCACTGATCTTGCAGTTGCATGACATCAGCGCCCAGCGCAGCGCGGAAAGGTGGCGTCATGTCGCGTATCACGATGACTTGACCGACCTTGCCAATCGCAACTTCTTCCGCGAGCGGCTGACGATCGCGTGGGAGCTCGCCATGCGCGAGCCTCACCGGCAGTTCGCGATCCTGTTCCTCGACCTTGACCACTTCAAGTGCGTTAACGACACCCTTGGCCATCAGGCCGGCAACGAGCTGCTGATCGAGGTGGCAGGCCGGCTTCGCCGATGCGCCGGAGCCAACACCGTCGTCGCCCGGCTGGGAGGCGATGAGTTTGCGATCCTCGTTGAAGACATACTGGACAGCACGCGTGCGGAGGAAATCGCGACCCGGATCCTGGCCGCGCTACGCGCCCAGCTTTCCGCAGGCAGCTGGTCGGCAGCAATCTCGGCGAGCATCGGAATCACCACCTGCTCCCAGTCGCACGGCAACATCGACGACGTGCTCCGCGATGCGGACGATGCAATGTACGAGGCCAAATCTCGTGGCGGCAATCAGTTTGTGCTGGCTCATCAATTCGGTGCGCCACCACGCCATGCCCGGACCACTGCGCGCGATCAAGTTGCCTGATCGAGTGACGCTTCGGAACCTTTACTGCGAAATGCGTGCCACAGCGCGCGCCAGCAGCGCCGCGCAGCAGGCGCTCTCGGGGTGGGCGATCCAGAACTCGAACCCGGGCAGATGGATGATGTCGTACGGATTGGCGGCGCCCGTGCTCATGCCCATGTGTTCTACCCGTTTATCGCCTTGTGCCTGAACGGTTCCGGCAAGGCCAGCGCCGACCTAGACTCGGCATAACCGGGACGGAAAGGCAGAGCAATGGCGAGCAATGGCAACAGCAAGGGTGGCGTGGGTCGCAAGTCAGAGGTCACCAAGTTCGGCCGACCAGCCGCAGGCAGCGCGCAAGGCGAGGCGAGCAATGGCGCGAGCTTTCGTGACATTGGCAAGTTCATCGCGCCCTACAAAGTCACCAGCGGCAAGCGCTTTCGCCTGAACGACCACGATCCTGCCGACACGCATCACCTGGACAAGGAAGACAAGCCGAACAGCCAGGCGCTGCTGGCAGAAGGCGTGCGGCGCCTGGCGGAGCTGCAGGACAAGCTGTTTGCGCAGGACCGTCGCTCACTGCTGCTGATCTTCCAGGCGATGGACGCGGCGGGCAAGGACAGCACCATCAAGCACGTGATGAGCGGCGTCAATCCGCAGGGTGTGATGGTGCATGCATTCAAGCGGCCGAGCGAAGAAGAGCTCGACCATGACTGGATGTGGCGCGCCTACAAGGTGTTGCCCGAGCGCGGGCGCATCGGCATCTTTAACCGCAGCTACTACGAAGAAGTGCTGGTGGTGCGGGTGCATCAGGCCATTTTGCAGTCGCAGAAGCTGCCGCCCGAGTGCGTGGGCAAGAAGCTGTTTTCCGAGCGCCTGCGCGACATGGCGCACCTCGAGGACTACCTGAGCCGCAACGGCACCAAGGTGATCAAGTTCTTCCTCAATGTCTCGCGCGATGAGCAGAAGAAACGCTTTCTGGCGCGGCTGGACGAGCCCGAGAAGAAGTGGAAGTTCGAGGCCAATGACGTGCAGGAGCGCAGCTTCTGGAAGGACTACATGGCCGCGTACCAAGACGCGATCAGCGCCACCGCGACCAAGGACTCGCCCTGGTACGTGGTGCCGGCGGATAACAAGTGGTTCACGCGGCTGGTGGTGTCAGCAGCAATCGTCGACGCGCTGCAGGAGATGGAACTAGGGCATCCGAAGATCGGTGCCGAGGATCACAAGGCGCTGGCCGCGGCACGTGCGCTGCTGTTGCAGGAGAAGGGCTAGCGCCGGATCGGCTACGAAATCAGCGACAAAGTCAGCGACAGGCGCAGCGCCACCGTCAGATCAACGCCTTGCGCACTGCTGGGTGTCACACGCGCTCCCACTGCTGCCAAGCGCGCCGAGTCCAGCTCGCACGACGACCGGCAGCCCAAGGCGCGCGAGCACACGCCGATTGCGGGCAATCACCGGGTACAACCGGTCAAGCAAGGGACGCCAAAACCGGCAACTCCATAGGAAGGCGAGCGTACGCAGGCCCACGGCGCGATAGACGGCCTCGAACACCTCGACGCCGCGCAGCCAAAGACCAGACGCATCGCGCGCATGAATGATGCGCAGGAGTTCGGCCTGGGACAGGCCTGCCTGCCGCACATCGGCATCATCAAAGCCGGCTGCAGCGCAGTCGACCAACCGCAGGCGATCCGCACCGTCACGCGCCTTCAATGCCCTCATCTCGCTCGCGCAGAGCGGGCAGGACGCATCGAAGTAGATGGTGATTGGATAGGCGAGCGTGAAACTGTGGTGCCCAGTGCTGGACCGGAGTACCGGATTCATTTCTTTCTTCATTGTCGGATGCATGACCGCGTCACTTGGCTTTGCCTTGCCGCAGCAGCTTCTGGATTCGTGCGCCGAGCTTCATCACCTTCATCAAGGTGTCGGGATCAAGCCGCAGCATTTCATCGCCCCAGGCGGATAACGATTCCATCAGCGCCAGGGTCTCCTTGACCCGCCGTTGCACTGCTGCCGGCTCCTGCGCAAAGCCCGGCTCCTCCACACACGCGCGCAGCATTGCGACCGTCGGTTCGAACTCACGCGCCTTGCGCTCGGCGACCACGGTCTTGAAAAGATCCCAGACATCGCGCGCGGTTTCAAAGTGGTCGCGCCGATCGCCCATCACGTGCGCCAGCCGGATGAGCTTCCAGCTCTGCAGCTCGCGCAGGCTGTTGCTGACGTTCGAACGCGCCACGCCAATGGTGTCGGCGATCTCCTCGGCCTGCAGCGGGCGGCCGAGGATGAACAGCAGCGCGTGGATCTGCGATTGAGTGCGATTGACGCCCCAGCGCGAGCCCATTTCGCCCCAATGCAGCACGAAACGCTGCGCCACCGGCGACAACGCAATCGCGGCGGGGCGCGCCGCATCCGGGCCGGCGCTGTCGTCCTCGCTCATTTCACCTCTCGCAACCAAATCTTCCACACCATCTTCTTCCTGTCGTAAATTTCTGTCAAGACAGAAATTGCTGACAAAGGAGAGCAACGATGCGTGTCCTGGTCCTCGGCGGTGCCGGCTTCATCGGACGCCACGCCTGCACGGCCCTGCTCAGGCGCGGCCATGTGGTCGTCATCAGCTCGCGCCACGCGCGGTCCAGCGACCCGCGCCTGCCGCCCACTCTGCAGAGCCTGCAACGACGGCGCGTGCGCATGGAGCGGATGACAACTGCGGCGCAGTGGGACGCGCTGCTCGACGGTGTCGATGCCGTGCTCAACTGCGTTGGCATCTTGCGACCACGCTGGCGCGAGTCCTATGACGCCGTGCATCACCGCAGTGTCGCTGCCCTGGCGCAGGCGACGCAGGCGCGCGGACTGCGCCTGCTGCACGTCTCGGCACTTGGCCTGCGCGGCGATGCACGCAGCCGCTTCATCCGCTCCAAGTGGCAGGGCGAGCAGGTACTGCTTGCCGCGCGTGGCGACATCACCATCGTGCGGCCGTCGCTGCTCGACGGTGCCGATGGCTTTGGCGCCCGCTGGTTGCGAAGCGTGGCGCGCTGGCCCCTGCACTGTGTGCCGGCCGATGCCGCTGGCCAGATAGCGCCGCTGGATGTGGATGATCTGGGCACTGCACTCGCTGCACTGTGCGAGGCGCCCACTGCAAACCAGCGCATCGTCGAGCTCGGCGGTGCCGACACACGCTCGATGGCCGAGCACCTGGCCGCGCTGCGGCGCCAGCACACCGCGCTGCCGGCGCGCGTGCTGTGTGTGCCGTCCCCCATCGCGCGCCTTGCAAGCCACCTTTGCGACCTGCTGCACGTCACACCGTTTTCCTTCGGACACCTGGAGCTGATGCGCGCCGAGAACGTGCCGCGTATCAATGCACTGCCGGCCTTGCTCGGCCGCGCGCCACGCTGGATTGGCGTGCGCGAGGGGCGGGTGATCACAGCGCTTGCGCCGGGCGCTGCAGTGCGCTGCCCTTGATGCTCAAGAGCGATGCCCGCGCCAAGCCTCGTCCAGGCTCTGGCGAAACACCTCGTTGAGCATCGGCAGCACTTCGCCGCGCGTCGGCCGTGCAACCTCACTGGTCTCCAGCCGGGCCAGTTCGCGCTCGATGAAGGCATTGATACCGGGAATAGGCGCGGCCAGCCCAAGCTCAGGTGTCGCGCGCTTGCGTGCCAGCAATCGTTGAATATCGCGCAGCAAGGCGGCGTCGGCTTCAATCAGATGCAACAGCCGGTCGAACTCGATTGGCGCCGGCGTTTGGTACTTCTCCAGCCAGAGCACCGCGAGCAATGGCCGCAGGACATAGAAGTACTTCTTCAGCGGCACCTGGTCCGCCCTGAGATAGCCCCGGTAGTTGGTCCGCGCCATGCTGCGGTAGTGGTGTACCCCGCTTGTGCACGAGTACACCCGCGGCAGGAGGGCGCGAACCTGCGCCGCCAGCCTGCCCTCCTCGACGTAGACGATGGGCGACTGGATCCATTCGACAAACGCCGGGCTTGACCGCCAGAACAAGCGCAAGGCTTTGCGCAGGTCCCAGCCGTTGAGATCAATATCGTCGACGATGTCGTACTCGATGACGTCACGCTGCTCCTCGAGCCCGACCGACAGATACCAGTCCGGGCGGTTCACGTAGAGGAAGCGGGCGTCGTAGTCACTGTCGGGCGAGGCGAAACCCCAGGCACGGCTGCCGGATTCAACCGCCAGCAGCACGCGCACATCGTGCTCATCTTCGGCCTTGCGAATTCGCGCAAGGATCTCTTCGCGGATCTCAGGGACATTCACGGTCAAGGCTTGGCGAATCGTCAAAGGCAATCCGCAGCTTAGGGCCTGCCAACACTTGGATCGCATATGCGTGACCTCCAGAACGATCGCAATCAAGGCGCGCTGCCGCAGGCAGGA
>JBIIZX010000058.1:0-11095 GCA_044346055.1 Burkholderiaceae bacterium
ACCGTGATCTTCCTGATCGCCGGCAAGCTCGACTTCACGGCGATCAACCCGCATGCCTCTCAACCCACTTGAAATTCAACAGAGCCGAAAAGGTTGAGTGGCCATCTGCTACGAGAACGACCGGGTAGCCCAATGCAAGTGCGCGACGTGTAGTGGTGTCTACACAGAACTCACTTTGAAGGCCGCAGATGATCAGATCCTTGACCCCTCGGTCTCGTAGAAGGGCCTGCAGCTCGGTTTGGTGGAACGAGTCTGTCGCCTTCTTCCTCAGCAGAATGTCGGTGGCTTGCACTTCAAGGCCATCTGCCAGTCGCCACCCGTCCGTACCGAAATCGAGTGGGCCGCCTTGTGATTCATGTTGAATCATGATCACTGGAGCACCTGCGCTTCGCGCCCTGCGCGTGACGGCGTTGATCCGATCGATTACGCGCTCGGACTCGAAGGCCTTGTATTCGCCGGAGCAGAGTGCTTGCTGAACATCGATTACGAGGAGCGCAGTGTGCATGGATTTGAGGCCTAACGTAATTTGGGAGGCGCACCGCTCACCGAATAACCTGCCCCGGTAGCAGTGAACCAAGTTCGACCAAAGCGTCATTTTCCCTTGTTCGACAAGCATTTGGAAGCCTCGGGCGGCGGGCGGCGACCTACTAACGGAATCCGCGAAATCCGGCACTCGCGATGCCTGTGGCTATCTTCTCGCCAGTCTCCAGTCCACGCGCTGCTCGGCACGCAGCGCCGGCACCCTGCACCCCGGCGCCCTGCACCCCCGGACCCTGCCCCGATAATGCGTGCATGAATGAACACGACGCACGCGAGGTGCTGCTGGTGCGTGCCCTGGAGACCACGGACGGTGCGGTCGCCTTCACCGAGGACGATCGGCGCCACGCCAGCAAGGCCGCACTGGAGCTGGCGCGCTGGCAGTCGGCCGAGCGCAGGCAAGCGTTGTCGCCGGACGCCTTTTTGGCCAAGCGGGCGGAGTTGCTGACGGGCAAGCTCGGTGAGCGGCAACCCAAGCTGCTGCGCGCGGCACAGCTGCTGCACTGGCCTGACTGGCTTGGCATCGTCCTACCGATCGCAGCGTTACTACTCGGCGCGTTCTCCGAACAGATTGCCGATCGCGCACGCGTCAACCTGCTGGCGTTCCCGCTGCTCGTGATCGTGGCCTGGAACCTCGTTGTGTATCTGGCGCTGCTCATTCAAGCCCTGGGTGCCGGCCGCGGCCGACTGCCGTGGGTGTCGCGCCGCCTGGCCGATGCCGCCGCCCGCCGCGCGGGCGCGCTGGGTGCCAGCACGCAGGCCTTCATGGCCTTTGCCACCGATTACACCCGCGCCACTGCGCCGCTGATGGGCGCGCGGCTGGCGCGCGTGCTGCATTTCAGCGCCGCGCTGTTTGCGGTCGGCGCGTTGGCCGCGCTGTACCTGCGCGGCCTGGTGTTCGAGTATCGGGTCGGTTGGGAGAGCACCTTCCTCGACGCACCGACCGTGCAGCACTGGCTGGCTTTGTTGCTCGCGCCCGCCTCGCTCGTCACGGGCTTGGCGCCACCGAGCCTGCCCGAAGTCGAGGCACTGCGCTTTTCTTCCAGCGGCCCCGGGGGACCCGCGGCGCGCTGGATCCACTTGTATGCGGCCACCGTTGCGCTCTTTGTCGTGCTGCCGCGGCTCGTGCTCACCGCCGTCGCCGTGCTGCAGGAGCGCAGCCGCGCAAAGCGTCTGCCGCTGGATCTGAACGAGCCCTACTTTCGGCGCCTGCTCGGCGGCCTGTCGAGCCTGCCTTCGCGCCTGCGCGTGCTGCCCTATAGCTACACGCCGGACGAAACTGCGGTCGATGGCCTGCGAGCGGTCGCTCGCCAGCTGCTCGGCGACGAGACAGAGTTGCTGCTGCGCCCTGCCGTGACCTACGGCGACGAAGAGCGCGCCGCCAGCGGTCTGCGTGCCGACGATGCACAGGTGGCGCTGACGCTGGTGCTGGTGAGTCTGGCTGCCACACCGGAGCACGAGAATCACGGCGCCCTGCTCGCGCAACTCGCCAAGAGCCTGGGCCAGGCACCGGCCGTGCTGGTCGATGAGTCCGCCTACGCACGTCGCCTCGGGCCGGGCAGCGATGCACGGCTGGCAGAACGCCGCAGCGCCTGGCGCGCGTTCTGCGACGCGCATGGCACGGCAATGGCCAGCGTTGATCTCACCGCGCTCGACCGCGCGGCACAGGATGCACTGGAGCGTGATCTGGCCCGTGCGCTTGCCGGGCGGGTGGCAACATGCGCAGCCCAATGAGTTCGCCAAGCCACATCGAGGGCGAATCACCGAGCCAGCAGCGAGACGTGACAGCATCGAACGACACGCCGCCCACCGCCGACGCTGCTCTGCGCATCGAACTCGCCCTCATCTCCCACACCAACGCCGGCAAAACCTCGCTGGCGCGCACGCTGCTGGGCAAGGACATCGGAGAGGTGCGCGACGCGCCGCACGTCACTGAACTCGCCGAGCCGCACACCCTGCTGGCCACCGCCAGCGGCGAAGAGCTGCGCCTGTGGGACACGCCGGGCTTTGGCGACTCTGCGCGGCTGCTCAAGCGTCTGCGCGTGGCCGACAACCCGATCGGCTGGCTGCTGCGCGAGGTGTGGGACAAGTATCGCGACCGGCCTTTCTGGTGCAGCCAGCAGGCGGTGCGCGCGGCGCGCGATTCGGCCGACGTGGTGCTGTATCTCGTCAACGCGGCGGAAGACCCGCGTGATGCCGGCTATGTCGCGCCCGAGATGCAGGTGCTGCGCTGGGTTGGGCGCCCGATCATCGTGCTGCTCAACCAGACCGGCCCGCCGCGCCCGCAGGCCGACGAGGCGGCCGAGGTCGAGCGCTGGCGCGAGCACTTGGCGCCGCAAGGCGAGATCGGCGCCGTGCTCGCGCTCGATGCCTTTGCCCGTTGCTGGGTGCAGGAGGCGGTGCTGCTCGACGCCGTGGCGCGCGTGCTGCCGGCCGCCAAGCAGCCGGCGTGCGCCCGGCTGCGCGACGAATGGGCGCAACAGAACCGCGCGCGCTTTGCTGCTTCCATGCGCACGCTGGCGCGCCACCTGGTGCTGGCCGCGCGCGAGCGCGAGCCGCTGCCCCGCCAGGAAGATGGTGCATGGAAGAAGCTCCTGCGCGCCGTGGGCGTGGCCCGTAACGAGATGGAGGCCGCGCGCACGCACGCCATGACGCAGCTGGCGCAGCGGCTCGATGCCGCCTCGCGCGCAGCCACTGAGGAACTGATCGCCCTGCACCACCTGCATGGCAGCGCCGCGCAGACGGTGCTCGAACGCCTGCAGCAGAACTACCAGGCGCGTGAAGACGTGAGCGAAGCCGGCGGCGCACTGCTCGGCAGCATGCTCACCGGCGCGCTCACCGGCCTGAAGGCCGATCTTGCCGCCGGCGGCCTGACGCTCGGCGCGGGCCTGCTGGTGGGCGGCATCGTCGGCGGGCTGGCAGGCGCGAGCGCAGCCCGCGGGATCAACGTCTTGCGCGGCGAGCCCGATGTGCGCTGGTCAGAGGCCTTCCTCGACGGCCTGGTGCGCTCCAGCGTGCTGCGCTACCTGGCCGTCGCCCACTTCGGCCGCGGCCGCGGCCGCTGGGTCGAAGGCGAGGCACCCGCGTTCTGGCAGGCCGAGGTGGAGGACGTGGTGCAGGCGGACATCGGCACCTGGCACGCGCTCTGGCAGCAATTGCGGGAGACGCAGGCGGAGGATGGAGAGTCGGTTGCCGAGGCAGCAGTGGCTGATGCGCTGGGCGCGGCGTGTGCAGGGGTTCTTGTGCGGCTCTATCCAGCGGCGGCCGGTGTTCTTGGCGCAGGCGCTTGATCAGCGCGGCTGGCGCTTGCAGTCACTTCGCTGTGCATCGCCTTTATTCGCTTTGTGGTCGGAGCGGTACTGATGCGATTCGGGTTTCGACCCGTGCCGCTGTTCGAGCTGCGCCGGTCTGATCGACCGCAATGCAGCGGGAGCGGTCGCCCACCGTCGAGCGTGGAATTGACGCTGACGGCCATGAGCGGTCTCCGATCGTGGTGCGCAAATCCCCTGAAAAGCGGTCACTCACGGGGTCTGCGGAACGATCGATGTTGACGGCATGGACATGCCGTCATCCAGCGGGCTGAGTACGCCGGTGCCACGGTTCAACACATGCGTGTAGATCATCGTCGTGTCCACATGAGCGTGTCCCAGGAGCTCCTGGATCGTGCGGATGTCTTGTCCACGGTCGAGCAAGTGCGTGGCGAATGAGTGCCGCAACGTGTGCGTGCTGATTGATTTGGCGATCTGAGCCCGGGCGGCCGCGCGCTTGATTGCGGCGCCCAGGGTGCCTTCATACAAGTGGTGTCGGCGCCGGCACTGGCTTCTCGGATCCACGGACTCATGGTCGGCCGGAAACACCCAGAACCACGACCAGCTTTCGGCCGCCCGCGGGTACTTCTTCGCGACCCCGGGCGGCGTTTCCACTCCAGGGCGCTTGAGCGCCCGGTCGCTTTCCCACAGCGACCGCGCGTAGGCCAATTGCTTCTGCAGGTCGGCCACCAGCGCACTGGGCAACATCGTGATGCGGTCCCTGTTGCCCTTGCCTTCACGCACGACGATCAGACTCCGATCGAAGTCGACATCCTTCACCCGCAGGCGCAGCGCCTCCATCTTGCGCATTCCCGTGCCGTAAAGCAGGCGAAAGACCAGCTGATGTTGCCCGGTCGTCGCTTGCAACAGGTGCTGCACCTCGATACGGCTCATCACGACCAGCAGTCGCTGCGGCACGCGCGGTCGGCCGATCTCCTGCAGCCATTCAGCCTCGATGCGCAGCACGCACAGCGTCTTCGCCAGGCCGCCTCAGACCTCGATGACTGGCCGCGATCGTGGCACGTCGAGCCCGCGGACATCGCCGTGGGCGAGCAGATCGTCCAGGTGCTCACGCCGTTGCTCTTGCACCTGCTGGACCAGGGTCTGGCCAGGGCCACCGTCAGCCAGCATCGCGACAACCTCTGGACGCTCGGGGGCGAGCTCATCCGGTGTCGTTACGACGACGATGCGCTGGCCAACAAGCAGGCCAAGCATGCCCTGTGCGAGCTCATCGAAGGTGAGGGCGGACCGCCGATGCGGCCCCGTATCAGCGAGTCGCAGCAGGACTCGCTGGATGCCACCTGTCGCAAGCTGTGTCGCTACTGGCGCGACTCGCCAACACAAGCCCGCTCCGACGTGTACCACGTCTCTCCGGTCGGGGCGGTCCCCGCTGCGAGCCCGTCTTGTGGCGCAAGCCTGCACCAAGGTCCCGGCCTGAAGAAGCTCTACGCCGACGGCGCCTATGGCACCTGCGCCCAGACCCTCGAACAGACCCACGGCATCAGCGTCGAGGTGGTGCGCCACCCCGGCAACCGCAGCACCGGCACTTGGCAAGACCCGCAGCAGCCGTTGTGGCCCGAGGTCGTCGCCAAGGGCTTCGTCGTGCAGGCCAAGCGCTGGGTAGTCGAACTTACTCATGCATGGAACGAGCGCGCGCGCCGACTCATGGCACACCATGATCGCGCAGCCGCAGGTCGCGCCCGTCGGGAAAGAGCAGGTGAACCGCGCCGTCGTCAAGCATGGCCAGCAGCCGCGTGACCCCATGGAACTGCGCATGATCGAGGTCGAGCCGGTACACCACCTGCGTCCAGCCGGGCGGCGGCTGACGGTTGGGCACGTCGATGTCGCTGCTGTAGAGCGCCAGCAGCGGCGTCGTGCGGTTTGCGGCGGCGGCAGTCGACATCGGGTCGGGAAAGTCGTTAAATTCACGCGTCGTGAAGCCTGGATATTCAGGGGCTTCGGCAGCGGGTAGCGTGCGCGGCGAGGCGAGTCGATAGGCCACCCGGCCGTTCCGGCCGGACATAAGAGCCCAATGCACAACGCCAGCCTGGGTCGCAGTTCGCGCGGTGCCCGCCGCACCCGTTTTGCCGTGGATGCCGGCGCCGCCTGCGGCGCGGCGCTCGCCTGCATCGCACTGCTGACAGGAGCCGCCGAGGCGCAGAACACACCCGACAGCGACGCCGCGCTCAAGCGCCTGCAGGCGCAACTGGCCGAGCAGCGCGCGCTGATCGAGGCGCAGCAGCGCCAGATCGACCGCCTGACCAGGCTGATCGAGGGCCTGCCGGGTACAGCCGCGTCCGGCGCTGCGGCCTCGACGGCGAGAGCGGGCAGCCCCGCAAGTACCGCCACCGCGAACGCACCCTCCGCCGCTCAGAGCGGCGCCGCCGCCGCTGCGCCGGTGACTGCTGCGGCCACCGCGCCTGCGGCGCAGGCTGCGGCTGCGCCGCCCCCCCGCACGCCTGCCGTCATCGGCCGCTTCGAGGGCGTGTCGGTCACGCTCGGCGGCGCGGTGCGCACCACGGTGCTGTCGAGCTCGGCGCGCGCGCAGCCCGACGGCACGCCGTTCTTCCTGTTGCCGCGCGTGAGCGGCGACCAGGGCTCGACCAAGTTCGATGCACGCTCGAGCAACCTAGCGCTCGGCATCGAGGGCCTGAGCTACGGCGACTACCGCTTCGGCGCGCAGATGATCTTCCAGCTATCCAACGGCAACCTGCTGTCGGGCGGCTACGGGGTCACGCCGTACCTGGCCTTCGTGGAAGCGCGCAACGACACCACCCGCTTCGCGATGGGTCTTCAGGAAGACGTGTTCAGTCCGCGCATTCCAAAGATGGTGGACAGCGTCTCGGCGCTGGCGGCCTCCGGTAATCCGGGTAACTCGAGTCGCGCGCAGCTGCGGGCCGAACGCACGGTAGCGCTGGGCGCGGGCGATCGCATCACGCTGGTGGGCGCGCTGTCGGACTCGCTGCCGCAGACGGTGGAGCCGGGCTTCGCGAAGATCACCGAAAACACCGGCTGGCCCAACATCGAGGCACGGCTGGCCTGGACGCGCGGCGCGCCCGACGCGGCGGCCTGGGTGCCGTGGGCGGCGTCGGAGTTCGGGCTGTCGGGCGTGACCGGCCGCTTCCGGACCGTGTTTCCGTCCGGCGCGCGCAGCGCCTTCGACACGCGCTTCTGGGGCGTGGCGCTCGATGGCCGCATGCGCGTGGGCCAACGCGCCGGCCTGCAGGGCGAGCTGTACGCCGGCCGCTCGCTCGGGCCCTACCTGGGCGCAATCCTGCAGACGGTCAACAGCGACACCGGACGCGCCATCGCCAGCCACGGCGGCTGGGGCGAGCTGGTCTGGTACTGGTCGCCGACTCTGCACTCGCATGCGGGCTATGGCATCGATCGCGCGCGCAGCGCCGACCTGCCGGCCGGCGGGCTGCTGCGCAACCGCACCGTGTTCGCCAACGCGATCTGGGACATCTCGCGCATGACGCAGGTCTCGATCGAAGGCACCTGGCGCCGCACCGACTATCTGGGCCTGCCCGCCAACAGCGGCGTGGGCCTGATGCTGGGCAGCGAACTTCGTTTCTAGTTTCTCCGAACAGGAGGCAGTCTTGGCTCATCGAATCGCAGCACTGCTGATCGCGGCGTGCATCGGCGCACCGGCGCTGGCGCAGAACGCCGATGCCATCTACTTCGGCGGCAACATCATCACCATGCAGGGCAAGGCGCCGCAGTACGCACAGGCGCTGGCGGTACGCGACGGCCGCATCGCCGTCGTGGGCGCGATGTCCGACGCCTTCCGGCTCAACGGCCCGTCGACGCGTCTGGTGAATCTGCAGGGCCGCACGCTGCTGCCCGGATTCATCGACACGCACGGCCACTTCATCTACTTCGGCAAGAACCTGATGGACGCCGACCTGTTCGGCAGCCGCGACGTGGCCGACGTGCTGGCGCGCATGAAGGCCCACGTGGCCAAGGTGCCGGCCGATGGCTGGATCGTGGGCATGGGCTACCAGGCGCGCGTGCTCAAGGAACAGCGCAGCCTCACCATCGAGGAGCTCGACAGCGTGTCGAGCGACCGGCCGGTGATGATCGTGGACTCCTCCGGTCATCTGGGCGCGGCCAACTCGGTGGCGTTCAAGCTCGCCGGCATCGGCCCCGACACCCCCGACCCCGAAGGCGGCGCCTTCGCGCGCAAGGCGGACCGCAAGTCGCTGGCCGGCCCGATGGAAGAGACCGCGCTCAACGCGGTGCGCTCGCGCCGGCCGCCGTTCAGCGGCGCCGCCGCCGACCAGGTGGCCACGGGTGCCGCGGCGCTGTGGGCGCGCTACGGCCAGACCACCGCGATGGAGTGCGGCCTCGGCCTCGGCAACGACGACATCGACCTCACGCGCAATGCGATCGACAAGCAGCTGCTGCCGATCGATCTGTTCATCTGCGCCAAGGACACCGTGGTCGATGCCACGGTCACCGCCGCGCAGCGCGTGGCGGCCGACTACGCCAACGCCGCCACCGGCAGCGTCAGCGAGCGGCAGTCAGCGCTGGTGGATGCGGCGCGCAGCGGCGCCGGCAGCACCGCCGCGCGGCTGCTGGCGGCCCGGCCCGATCTGGACAAGCGCTACGTCAACCGCGTGCGGCTCGGCGGCATCAAGTTCTGGCTCGACGGCAGCCTCGACACCGCGTGGTTCACGCAGCCCTACACGGTCAACCCGCCGGGCAAGACCGGCGTGTACCGCGGCTACCAGCAGGTGCCGCTCGAAGTGCTCGACGCCGCCTTCGACAAGTACTGGAAGACCAACCTGCAGCTGAACATGCACCTGAACGGCGACGCCGCGGCCGACCAGGCCATCAATGCGATCGAGAAGGCGATCCGCAAGCACGGGCCGAGCGATCACCGGCCGGTGTTCGTGCACGGCACCTACCTGCGGCCCGACCAGATCGCCAAGCTGCGCAAGATCGGCGCGATCCCGAGCTTTCTCACGTCGTCGATGGTCAGCGGCGGCGACAGCGTGGTCAAGATCTGGGGCGCGGCGCGCTCGGCAGCCGCCATGCCGGCCAACACGCTGTGGCGCATGGGGCTGCCGTTCACGCTGTCGCACGATGCGCCGGTCACGCCGCAGCCGTGGATCCTGCCGCTGGTCGACGCCGCCGTGAACCGCACCACCGGCAGCGGGGTGGTGGTCGGCCCCAACGAGCGCATCTCGCCCTATGTGGCGCTGCAGGCTGTGACCTCGATGGCGGCGTTCCAGATCAAGGAAGAGAAGACCAAGGGCACGCTCGAAGCCGGCAAGCTGGCCGACATGGTGGTGCTGGAGAAGAACCCGCTGACCGTCGATCCGCGCACCATCAAGGACATCAAGGTGGTCGAGACCATCAAGGAAGGCCGGACCGGGTTCCGGCTGCAGTGATGCGCAGGCCAGTACTCACCGCAAGGCGCGCCGCGCTGCTCGCGCCGCTGTTCGCCGCGCTGGCGCTGCTCACCACGCCCGCGCAGGCCTGTCCCATCTGCGCCACCGGCGGCGAGCTCACGCCGGCGCAGCGTCTCATCAACGCCGATCAGGTCATGCTGCTCGCGCCCGAGGCGCAGGGCTGGCAGACCCGCGCGGTGATCAAGGGCGAACCCGCTGCGCCCCCGGCCGCCGAGGCACTGCCCGTGCCGGCGCCCATCGCCATGCCGTCGCCGGCCTCCGGCCCCGTGCCCTGGCTTGCCGCCCGCGACCGCTACAGCGGCCAGTGGGCGCTGTACGGCCCGGTCGGTGCCGATCACGCGCCGGTGCTGGCGCGCGCCGCCAGCGCACAGCGCACCGCCGACATGCGCATCGAAGACTGGGTCGAGCGCGTGCGCCTCTACGCGCCGTATCTGGAACACCGCGAGCCGCTGCTGGCCGAGTTGGCCTACAGCGAGATCGCGCGCGCGCCGTACGCCGCCATGCGCAGCCTGCGCGGCACGGTCGATCCGGCGCAACTGGCGCGCTGGCTCGACGACCCGGCGCGCGCCGCGCGCGCGCCGCTGTACACGCTGCTCCTGGGCATTGCCGGCAATGCGCAGACCGCGCAGCGCGTGGAGCGCGCGCTGGCCGAGTCGCGCAAGACCCGCATGCCGGCCGACCCGTCGGCGCTGATCTGCGCGCTGATCGAGCTGCGCGGCCGCGACGCGCTGGCACAGATCGAGCGGCTGTACCTGACCGACCGCACCGCTGACCCGGCACAGGCTCGCGGCGCGCTGCTCGCGCTCAGCGTGCAGGGTCAGGCCGATGGCGTGCTGCCGCGCGCCGAGGTGATTGCCGCCTATCGCCGCCTGATCCAGCGCGGTCACCCGCTGGCGGGCCTGGCCGCTGCTGACCTGGCCGCCTGGCATACGTGGGAGGTCACGCCCGACTACGTGGCGCTGCTGAACTCCTCCACGCTGCACCCGGTGTCACGGGCGGCAATCGTCAGCTACTTGGAGCGCAGTCCGCATCCGGCGGCGAAGGCGCGGTAGCGAAGCGCCCGCGTAGCCGCGCCACACAGTCGATCTCGATCAACCCGCCCGACAGCAGACTGGACACGCCCACGCAGGTCCGTGCCGGAAGATTCGGCCCGGCGAAGAAACTGCGATAGCTCTGGTTCATGCGATCGAACAGGCCGAGGTCGGTCAGGTAGATGCCGACACGGAGGATGTCGTCAAAGCCGGCACCTGCCTGCGTCAGGATGCGCCCGATCCGGTGCATCGCCGCGCACGTCTGAGCCTCGATGCTGGCGTCGGCGCCGGTCCACGCCGGATCGTCACTGGCCAGTTGCCCGGCCACGAACAGCAGCCCGCGATGCTGCACGGCCTGGCTGTAAGGGAAGGCGCCGACCGGATCGCCATGCAAGTCGATGTAGCGCAGGGTATCGCCTCGGCTGTCCACGATCACCTCAGCGGGCAGCGCGAGCGGCGGATGCCGATGGCGTGTTGACGTCGAACTCGGCCAGCGCCCAGAGCCGCTCGCTGGCCAGCACGGCGTTGCCAATCGCTTCGATGTGCTCGCGCAGCAGTCGTTGCGCGAGCGGCCGGTCGCGCGCAAGCGTTGCCTGCGCCAGTTCGTGCTCGCCCGCGTCGAGTTCGCCCATCGCGCGGGGTTCGATGCGCGCGAGCCGACGGTAGCGGTCGGAGTGATCGTAGAGACTGTGGCAGAACCGCATCAGCCACGGCGAGCCGCAACCGGACACCAGCGACAGATGAAAGGCCCGATGGCGCGCCTCCCAGGTTTCATCAATGCGGCCGCGCCGCTTCAGGATGC
>JBIIZX010000446.1:0-3300 GCA_044346055.1 Burkholderiaceae bacterium
AACCCCAGCCCAATGATCAACGCCCAACCGCACCGCTCACGATAGTTGTCGCTAACAGCTCAGGATAGTTGACGCCGGGCAGTCCAATGGCACCTCGGGGCCTTATGCCGTGCGCATCAACAGCGCGCTGGCCGGCAGCGAGCGGGTCGAGCTCATCACGCGTGACCGCAACAACGTGTCGGTCGTTCTGGCGGTGGAGCCGCTGGGGCGCCTGACCGACTACGTGTTCGAGCCGTTTTCCGGCCGCATCTTGCTCAACCGGCCGGTGCCGTCGCGCGACCCGCTTGGCAATCCGATCAGCATCCGCATCACCTATGAGATCGACCAGGGCGGCGATCCGTTCTGGCTGTTTGGCGTCGACGGGCAGATGCGGCTGGGCAAGACGGTGGAAGTCGGCGGCTCGGCGGTCGAAGACCGCAACGATCTCGCGCCGTATCGGCTGCTCTCCGCCAACGCAGCGGTTCGACTGGGCGAGCGCACGCAACTGGTGGTCGAGGGCGCGCGCAGCGAAGGCCGCTACAACACCGGCAACGGGCTCGACACCAATCTGGCGCCGGGTCTGGCCGGCGTGCAGGGAGATGCCGCGGGCAATGCCTATCGGCTCGCCCTCGAACACGCCGACGAGCGCACCCGCGTGCGCTTGTATGCCGGGCGCAGTGATCGCGGCTTTGACAATCCGGCGGCCAGCTTCAACGGCGGGCGCGCCGATGTGGGCGCGCGTGCGACCCATCGCGTCACCGAGAGCGTGACGCTGTTCGGCGAGGCTGTGCGCACGGAAGACCGCGTGGCCGACGGCTCGCGCGCTGGCTTGCAGGCGGGCGCCGCCTTCCAGGTCACCGAGAAACTGAGTGTGGACGTGGCGCTCAAGCGCGTGGAAGAAGATGGCCGCCCGGTGAGCCCACCGGCGTCCCTGGCAGGCAATCCATCGAGCGCCACCGGCACGGCCAGCTCACCACTGACTCCCAGTGGCGGCTTTTTTGGCAATGGCAGCGATGGCATCAACCCGGCCACCGGCACCACCTTGCTCAACCCGCAGGCGCCCGGGGTTGGCGGCTCGGCCGGTGCGGGCCGCTCGCTGGAAGCGACCACCGTGCAACTCGGCGCGCAGTACCGTGTCACCGAGCGCATTCGCGTCGGCGGCGAGGCCGAGCATTCGATCGCGGGCGAAGACCAGTGGCGCGCGGCGTTGGGCGCCGGCTACCAGATCGGCGAGCGCTCGCGCCTTTACGGCCGCTGGGAGACGCAGTCGGGGCTGGCCTCGATCTACTCGCTCAATCCGGCGGATCGCAGCACGCTGCTCGTGCTCGGCGCCGACACCACCTATGCACCCGATGCGCAGTTCTACAGCGAGTACCGGCTGCGCGACGCGATGGGCGACCCGTTCGGCCAGTCCTACGAAGGGCGCACTGCGCAGTTGGCCAACGGATTGCGTAACACCTGGCAGGTGGCGCCGGGCGTGCGCTACGTCACCGGTGCCGAGTACCTGACCCTGCTCAACGGCGGCGGGCAGACGGCGCTGGCACTGGTGGGCGGCATCGACTACACCGCGCACCCACTCTGGAAGGGCAGCGCGCGGCTGGAGTTTCGCCAGCTGTCGGATGACTCGCGCACGCCACTGGTGAACGAGGCGCAGGACTCGTGGCTGTCCACGCTGACCGTGGCACGCAAGCTCGATCGCGACTGGACCCTGCTGGCGCGCAACTACGCGCTGCTCACCCAGTTCGAGCAGACGGGCGACCGCGTACAGGACCGCTTCCAGGTCGGCGTGGCCTTTCGCGACAACGATACCAACCGCATCAACGCGCTGGGCAAGTACGAGTTCAAGTACGAAAGCGACGCGAGCGCGTTGCCATCAGCCGTGGTGGGCTCGCCCGCCGGCGCCAGCCGGCGCGTGGTGCACCTGGTGAGTACGCATGCCGACTGGCACCCGAGCCGGCCCTGGTGGCTCACCGGACGGGTGGCGGGCAAGAGCGTGGCCGAGACCTTTGCCGGGCAGGCCGTGCCGCGCTACACGGCCTACCTGCTGTCGGGCCGCGCCGTGTACGACATCACCGAGCGCTGGGACATCGGTGTGCTCGCCGCGGGCCTTTTTAGCCCGCAGGGCAGCGCGCGTCAAAGCGCATTGGGTCTGGAAGCGGGCTACCTGCTCAAGACCAATCTGTGGCTGTCTGCCGGCTTCAATTTCACCGGCTTCTCCGACCGCGACCTCACCGGGTCCGACTACACGCAGCAGGGTGCCTTCATCCGCCTGCGCTTCAAGTTCGACGAGACGCTGTTCCGCGGCGATGACCCAGAGGTCAATCGCGCACAGGAGCGGCGCTAGATGTTGCCCCGCGCGCATCAACCGCTAACCATTTGCCTGCTGGACTGACCCATGCCATTCCTTCGTCCGTTTTCGGCACTCCTCCTGGCTGCTACGGTGCTGCTGCTGTGCGTGCATCCTTCATTGGGAAATGCGGCAACTGCGGCGGACGCGGCGAGCGGCACCACTGTTGCGAGCGGTGCGGCCTCGACCAACCTCAACCCGCCCGCCGCACGCATCAGCGATGCCGCGATCCACGCCGACCATGAGACCTATCGCGCGCTGCAACGGCGCATCAAGGCGCTCAACGATCGCGGCGTGGCAGCGCAGCCGGCCGGGCCAAAGGTGTCGAACTACCACCTGTCCAAGGCGCAGTGCTGGCTCGACGTGTCGTTCCATGAGTACACGCGCAATGACCGCTCGGCCTTTCCGCAGCTCGCGCTGGAAAAATCGCGCACGCTCATCGATCTCCTCGAGCGTAACGCCACCGCGCTGCCGATGGACACGCCGCTCGTGAATGATGCCGAGCGCCTGCGGCCGGACCTGTGGGAGGCGGCAGCCGGGCTCAAGCGCCACGCCGGCTTTTCCTGCGCGGCGCAGGCGACCGCCTGTGCCGAGGTCGAGCTGGTGCACGCGGGCAATGAGCACAAGCAATTTGGCTGGCGTCACGCCAAGCCGTATGTGCAGCTCGCTGAAGATGGCATCGCGCGTGCGCAGCAGGTGGCCGAGCGCTGCGTGGTGCCGGCGGCCGCCGCAGTCCCCCTGCCGCCGCCACCCCCGCCACCGGCGCCGAAGGTCGAGCGCAGC
Organism: Burkholderiaceae bacterium; assembly: GCA_044346055.1. Taxonomy (GTDB): domain Bacteria; phylum Pseudomonadota; class Gammaproteobacteria; order Burkholderiales; family Burkholderiaceae_F; genus JALHMQ01. The sequence continues at coordinate 3,110 of JBIIZX010000446.1, forward strand.
GTCAACCTGTTGTTTGCCTTCGATCGCGGCGACGCAGGCAGCATCGTCGCCGCCACGCGTCGGGAGCTCGACAGCCTGCTGGACGAGGTGCGCTCGGGCGCGCTGGTGGTCGAGACGATCCGGCTGACGGGCTTTTCCGATCGCCTGAGCAAACCGTCCGCCGCCGAGTACAACCTGCGCCTGTCGGAGCG
>JBIIZX010000059.1:0-10991 GCA_044346055.1 Burkholderiaceae bacterium
CAGACGCTGTCTGGAGAATCTGCTCCCCGGTGGATTTCGCAGACAGTGACCGCAAAATTCCAACGCCTGTCGATTTGTCAGACGCTGTCTGATAAATCCTTTCGGGGGGCCAGCAGCGGTAGAAGTTGCGCATCTGCTGCAGGTTGACCACGCCAAAGCCGCGCCCAAAGCGGGCCGACAGGTCAACCGACAAGCGCTTGAGCAGGGCTTGCCCATAGTCGGCTCGCTCTTGCCCACCCTGCTCATATTCAACGATGCGGCGGCCTATCTCCCAATAGCTGGCGGTCATCAAGGCGTTGACGCTGCGTGCTGCTGCGCGGCGCGCGGCCTCCAGCAGGGCAACGATGTCGCCGTGGATGCCGGTGTAGCCGTCGCCACCCGCAGGGAGAATTTCGCTCATGCCTGCACCTCGTTCACCAGGGCCTCGATCTCACCCAGCAGGCGCATCACCTCGGCCTCGTGGCCGCGCATCGAGGCGATCAGGTCTTTCGGGTCGGCGTGCTCCAGCCCCGCCTTGGCGTTGGGGTTCTTGATGTCCAGGTTGTAGATCGGCCAGTACAGCGCGTCGCCCTGGGCCTGCGCGGCCTTGGCGCCCTGCTCGTGCGCAAGCTGCTCGGCCTTCAGCGCGCGCAACCGCTCCTGCAGTGCCGACTTTGCGCCGTTGGCCGCGGCGCTGATGGCCTGCTCCAGCTCGCGCAGCGGCTTGCCGAGGGCCAAGGCCGCATTGCGTTCGGCCTCGGCCTTCTGCCAATGAGGCGTCGCAGCTTCAACGGCGACAGCTCGCTTTGCCGCAAAGTCGACCGCCCAGGCCTGCGGACCGGCCTGGCGGTCGTTCCACCAGGCCAGTGCCGCAGCAAACTCCTCGAACTGCAGCGGTGCCGTCTTGCTGTACTTCTTGCGGCCCACCCCATTGGATGAAGGCAGCGGCAGCTCGTAGTACCAGATGGTGTCGGTCGGGCCGCCACGCTCGAAGAACAGCAGGTTGGCCGGGATGTCGGTGTAGGGCGCGAACACCCCTTGTGGCAGCCGTACGATGGTGTGCAGCCGAAACTCCTTGAGCAGTTGCTCCTTGATGACGGCGCTGATGCCGTCGCCGAACAGCGTGCCGTTCGGCACCACCACGGCCGCCCGGCCGCCGCGGGCCGCGGGCTTGCCGTCACGTTGATGCGAAGGCACCGGCGCGCCGGCCACGCGCAGCTTGCGCATGATGTACTGCAGGAACAGCAGCGCCGTCTCGGCGGTCTGCATGTTGGGCGGGAAGTTGGCCTTGATGCCCACCTCCTCCTCGCCACCGAAGGGCGGGTTGGTGAGGATCACGTCCACGCGCTCGCTGTGGCCGATCTCGTTGATCCGGCGGTCCAGGGTGTTGCCATACGCGATGCGCGGCGCCTCCAGGCCGTGCAGCAGCAGGTTCATCTGCGCCAGCATGTAAGGCAAGGGCTTGGCCTCCTGGCCGAACAAGGTCTCGCGCTGCAGCGCGCGGTGCTGGTCGGGCGAAGTCACTTTCGGTGCGATGTGGTCGTAGGCCTCGACCAGGAAGCCGCCGGTGCCGCAGGCCGGGTCGAGCACGGTCTCGCCGAGGCACGGGTCCATCACCTGCACCATGAAGCGCACAACAGGGCGCGGTGTGTAGAACTCTCCGGCGTCGCCCGCTGCGTCGCGCATCTCGCGCAGCATCGACTCGTACAGGTGCGACAGCGTGTGCATCTCTTCGCTGGCGCTGAAGTGGATGCCGTTGATCTTGTTGACGATGTCGCGCAGCAGATAGCCGCTGACCATGCGGTTCTGGATGCCCTTGAAGACGTTGGCCACCACCTCGCGCTGGCTGCCCTTCTCGCCCTGGCCACCCAGGCCCCGCAGGTAGGCGAACAGCCCCTTGCCCTTGCTGCCGTCGGCGCGCACCGCGGTGTCCTGCCCGATGAAGGCGAGCAACTCGTCGCCGGTGATGCCGTCCTCGCGGGCGGCCCAGTCGCGCCAGCGGTACGGTGCTTCGATGATGGACTGGTAGGGCTTGCCGTCCAGGTCGGCCTCTTCCTCGTGCACGACCTCCAGGTCGTCGAGGAACTTCAGGAACATCACCCAGGTGAGCAAGGGCAGCCGGTCCACGTCGCCATTGAGCGCCTTGTCCTTGCGCAGGATTTGGCGGGCGGTGCCGATCAGCGCCGACAGGTTCTCCCGCGTGGTCAACGCGGCCTTGGGTTTGCGGGGCGCCTTGGTCTTCTTTTCGGCGCTGGCGGTGCTGGCTTTGCGAGCAGGCATTCAGTGCAGTCTCGTGGTCATTGGTAGATCGCCGTCTGCAGCCGTGACACGGCTTCCTTCAGGCCTTTCACGCCGCCAAAGTGGCGGCTGGCGATCTCGGAGGGCGACCCGTAGCGGTCAAAGGGCTGAACCTTCATCAGATCGGACAGTGCGTTGAACTGGATGATCCCCCGCTCGACGTACTTGTCGAGCAGCAGCGACAGCACCTCGCGGGCCGTGTCGCCGTACTGCGCAAACAGGTCCTGCGTGGCTTTGCGCGCGCGCTCGGCGCGCTGGCGCCGCGTCAGCAAGGGAGCGTTCCACGCCAGGTGGCACAGCAGGTCGAAGGGGTCCGCATCGGGTTGGTCGCTGCTGGCCGCCAGCTCGTCGAAACTGATGCCGCGTTCGGTCAGCTCACGCAGCACGTCGGCCCTGGCGTCGGGGTCGGCCCAGGCAGATTGCAGGGCATCGCGCGTGGGATACATGGAACGCACCGCGCGGCCCGAGTACTCGGTGTAGCGCACGACCTGCAGCTTCTTGCCGTCAGTGTCGAGGTCGTAGACCAGATGGCCGATGACCTCGACCTCGCCTCCATCGATGTAGAACTTGCGCGGCTCCGCGGGCGGGTCGGTCAGGATCTCTGCCGCACCCGGCTCGGCCTGCTCCTGCTGGACGAGGTATTCGGCATCCGGTTCGGCCACACCCGGCACTTCGACGATCGTCGCGTCCACCACCTCGCCGGCCTCATCCACCGTCACCTCTTCCAGGCGCGCCGGATCACCGTCGAAGTCAGGGTCCGCGAAGTGCCGAGTCGCGGTGCCCGTGAAGTCGATGATGTTGAAGTACTCCTTGCCGTAGTCGACCTTCAGGCGCGTGCCGCGGCCGACGATCTGCTTGAACTCCGACCGCGAGCCCACGACGCGGGCCAGCACAACGTTCTTCACCATCTCGGCGTCCACGCCCGTGGTCAGCAACTGCGACGTGGTCAGGATGACCGGCGCCGGCTTGTCCACGTCCTGGAAGTGCGACAGGTGGGTGAGGCCGATAGCGCCCTCGTCCACGGTGACACGGCACACGTAGTCGGGGTACTGCTTGACCAAATCGCTGTTCAGGTTGACAAGCTCTTGCCGCATCTCGGCGGCGTGCTCCTGGTCGACGCAGAAGATCAGCGTCTTGGCGAAGCGGTCGGTGCCCTTGAGAAAGTCAGTGAGGTGCCGGGCCATGGCCCGGGTGCGCGCCCGCAGGGCCACGACGCGCTCGAAGTCCTTGGTCTGGTACTCGTCGTCCGGGACCTCGCGCCCGAAGCGATCCAGCTCGTCCTTGCTCGGGCGCCACCCCGCGGCGTCCACGGTGGTGATGACACGGTGCACCCGGTACGGTGCAAGAAACCCGTCCTCGATGCCCTGGCGCAGGCTGTAGGTGTAGACCGGGTTGCCGAAGTACTCGTAGGAGTCGCGCGACTCTTCGCGCAGCGGCGTTGCCGTCATGCCGAACTGGATGGCCGGCTCGAAGTATTCGAGCACCGCGCGCCAGCTGCTTTCGTCGCGGCTGGAACCGCGATGGCACTCGTCGATGATGATCAGGTCGAAGAAGTCGGGGCGGTACTTCCGGAAGACATCCTCCGTGCTCGTCGACAGCGCCTGGTAGATGCCGAAGTACATGTCGCGGCTCTGGCTGACATCGCCACCTGCAATCTTGTGGCGCGCGTCGCCGAACGGCGCAAACATCTTGGCCATCGGATCGTCGACCAGGATGTTGCGATCGGCCAGGAACAGGATCTTGGGGCGCCGGTACTCGCCGGTGCGGTTCCAGCGGCTGTTCCAGAGCTTCCAGCAGATCTGAAAGGCAATGCAGGTCTTGCCTGTGCCCGTCGCCAGCGTGGCCAAGATGCGCCGTTGGCCGAGCAGGACGGATTCGATGACGCGCTGGATGGCGATGTGCTGGTAGTACCGGGGCACCTTGCCCGACACGAGATTGAAGGGCTCCAGCAGGTGGGCCGCCGCAGGCTCTGTCAAGTGGGCCGACGCTGTCAGCCGCTGCCAAAGCTCCTCAGGCGTGGCGTAGCGATCGACCTCGCGCTCGGTTCCGGCGGTGTAGTCGATTTCGATGATGCGATGGCCGTTGGTCGCGTAGGCGAACTTCAGACCGAGCATCTCTGCGTATTCGCGGGCTTGCTGCACCCCGGTCTCGGCGGGCAAGCCGAGTTCCTTCGTTTCGACGACGGCCAGTGGGAAGTCGCGCCGGTAGTACAGCAGGTAGTCGGCACGGCGTTGCTTGCCTCGCCGCACCTTGCCGCCCGCTACGATGATCCGGCCGTTGGTGAAGCTGTGTTGCTCGCCGATGACGGATTCGGCCGCACCCCAGCCGGCATCGACCAGCTTGGGTGTCACGAATTCGCGGCAAGTGTCAGCTTCGGTCATGGGGTTGTCTCGCGCTCAAGGTGTCCTGTTGCTGTCGCTCGACTCACGTCAGGAGCCTTGGGTACTTGGTGCGCAGCTGCGCGACCACCTCGGCGCTGAGGCTCCATGCGTCACCGCGGAGCCGGGCAATGAGCGTCGACCACACGTCGTTGAACGCATTGATCGCCACGGCTTCGTCGAAGCGCACACCCACAGGCAGCAGCGGCTCGATGTCTTCCGTGAGGCTGCGGGTGAGCTTTTTGAGCATTCGCTCTTCAGCCTCCGCTCGGCTGATCGGATGTTCTTCGAGCGCCAGGTAGTGGTTCAGGCATGTCACGACCTTGTCGCGGTCGAGGTTGAGCTGCATGAGGCCGTAGTGCAGGTCGAAGAGGTCCCGGTTCTTGCGCCGTTGCAGCAGAGCGCGCAGCTTGGTGCCGAAGATTTCCTCGGGCTCGAAGGAAACGATCTCGGTGCGCGCCAAGTACCAGTCGCTGGCGACCTCGAAGGGGTACTGCCGGTAGCCGAAGAGCCGCTCGTGCTCGCGGGTGTTGATCTCGACCTTCAGCTTCAGCGCTGTCTGCGGCGCCGACTCGGGCGCGAAGCGGAAGACGAGGTGCATCGAGTGCCCGGCTTGCTCGCGCTGGCACTTGCCCAGCCAAGAGAGCGCAGCCCGGATGGCGTCGACCGTGGCGCCGATGGGCTCTGCCCGTGTCTGCACCAGGTCGATGTCTTCGGAGTAACGCAACGGCTGCTTGAACAACAGCTTGTGGATGGCCGTGCCGCCGCGGAAGGCGATCTTGCCGGCGAGCGCTGGTGCATTGAACAAGTCGCAAAGCGCGCGGCAGATGATGAGGTCCTGTTCGACCTGCGCCGGGTTCGGCCACGGGGAGTGCTCCCGCCAGGCCTGGATGTAGGCCTGGGGAATCAAGCGTCCACCTCGACGACTTCATTGATCAGCAGTTTCCAGGTGGCATCGCGCTCCGCAACCTCCGCCAGAGCGGCCACGATCGGCTTGACGCTCGGGTCAAGGGGCGCGAAGTGCCTGGCGGCTTCCGCGTAGACACGCAACGCCTTCACCTGCTTGGTGTGGCCCGCCTGTTCCAGCAGGTAGCCCAGGCGGCGCACCGCGGCACCTTCGTAGTGCGCTGCAGCCCTTGCCAGCCGGCGTGCATCAGCTTGCGCGCCAAGGTCTTTGGCGATCTGTGCCACGCTGCCGAGGCCACCGGCCCGATGCATGTAGCGCACGCAGTCGAGCAAGGTCAGCTCGACGCCTGCCACGACGGCGAAGCCGGCGGGCGTCTTGATGGCATCGACGAGCGAAGCTTCGTTGCACGCGGCAAAGGCCGCCGGCTCTTGGTAGATGAACTGCAGCCGATGCGCGCCCAGCGTTAAGTCACGCAGCTGGCGGGGCGCGACCACCTGGAAGATCATGGCCGCTTGATGCGACGAGCCGTGGTGGGCTGCAGCGCGCAGCAGCGACACGCGATAGCCCAGGCCCTGATGCTTCATCAGTGGGTCGATCCACTCGGCCGGGTCGGCGGCACCTGCCGCCCTGTGTTCGGGCCTCACGATGAGGTAGAAGCCGTGCCTTGGACTGGCCAGCTTGCCCTTGGCGACTGCGCGCGTTAGTGCCGGTGACAGGGTACTCAGGGCGATGCCAGACGCGACCGCTTCGTCGCGACTGAACCAGCCCCGGCCTGCGGCAAGGCGGTCGTCGATGAAGGTGTCCAGGGCAGCCATGCCAAAGCATATGCGAATTAATGTTCAATGTGATCTTGTTTGCATACGAAATGGCGGCGAATATCGGCCCGCTTGCAAGAACTCCCGTCGATTCCCGCGCGGAATCTACGAGCGCCCGCATCTACATTGAATGGGGACGACCACCGATGACATTGATCGAAAACTCATCGCTCGACTGCGGCGTGATCGCACCTACGCTTACGCAAACGCCGGCTCGACAACTCGCATGAACCGCCTCGCATCCGCAAGCCGCAGAGCTGTCGAACCAGCTCGCCAGTTCGCGCGCTTGCCGGCAGTGATCCAGGCGACCGACCTCGGCCGCTCGACCGTCTACCGGTTGTTCGCCAGCGGCGACTTCCCGCGTCCGGTGCACCCGGGACCGCGCGCGATCGCCTGGCGCTGGTCCGACCTCGAACGGTGAAGCGCCACGCGTGCCACAGACCATCACTAGTCAAGCCGCCCATCCCGCACAAGCCCTAAGAGGCAGCAGGCAGCGCTGGCTGCGGCGGTGGCCGAAACACCACTCGCCCCTTGCTGTCCTTAGCAATGCCGTCGAGCAGCTTTTCATGCGCCAGCAGTTCGTCGGGCGTCGCGGCGAGCAAGATGAGGCCGCTCGTGTCGATCGGGCCGGCATCTTCCAGACCACCGGCGGGCGCAAGATCGATAACGAGCGCGTCCTGGCCGCGCGTCATCGCGAGATACACCTCTGCCAGCAGGCCGGCATCGAGCAAGGCGCCGTGCAGCGTGCGGTGCGCGTTGCTCACGGCATAGCGCTCGCACAGCGCGTCGAGCGAGTTGCGCTTGCCCGGATGCAACTCGCGCGCCATGGTGAGCGAGTCCGTCACCTGGGCGCAGTAGCTTGCAAACCGGCCCTTGCCCACGCGTGCCAGTTCGGCGTCGAGGAACTCGAGGTCGAAGGCGGCGTTATGGATGATGACCTCGGCATCGGCCACGAAGGCGAGCAGGTCGTCGACGATCTCGGGAAACTTTGGCTTGTCGCGCAGGAACTCGTCCGTCAGGCCGTGCACCTGCAGCGCACCCTCGTCGCTGGCGCGCTCCGGGTTGATGTAGTGATGCAGCCGCCGCTCGGTCAGGCGCCGGCTTTCGATCTCCAGGCAGCCGATCTCGATGATGCGATGACCGTCCTTGGCCTCCAGACCCGTGGTTTCGGTGTCGAGGATGACCTGCCGCATGCTGCGCTACTCGGCCGCCTGCGGGGCTGCCGGCTTCTCGGCCTGCCCCTCAGGCAAGTGACGCAGATGCACACCACGATCCAGCCACTGCCGCACGATCGTGTACACGGTGGGCACGACATACAACGTCAACACGGTGCCAAAGGTCAGGCCACCGACGATGACCCAGCCGATCTGCTGGCGGCTTTCCGCGCCGGCGCCAGCGGCCAGCGCCAGCGGCACGGCGCCCAGCACCATGGCGCCGGTGGTCATCAGGATCGGCCGCAGCCGCATGACGCTGGCGTGCTTCACCGCTGCAAACAGTTCTTCGCCACGCTCGCGCAGTTGATTGGAGAACTCAACGATCAGGATGCCGTGCTTGGTGATGAGGCCCACCAAGGTCACCAGGCCAATCTGGCTGTAGATGTTCATGGTGCCTCCTGCCCACCAGAGCGCCAGCAACGCGCCCGTCATCGACAGCGGCACCGACAGCATGATCACGAACGGATCGGCAAAACTCTCGAACTGCGCTGCCAGCACGAGATAGATGAACACGAGCGCCAGCACGAACACGAGGTAGATACTGCCGCGCGCATCGCGGAACTCCCGGCTCTGGCCATTGAGGTCGGTGAGCGCGCCTTGCGGCAGTACGCGCTTGGCCGCGGCATCCATGGCTGTCAGCGCGTCACCGAGCGTGTAGCCCGGCGCCACCTGGCCCGTGATGGTGACCGCGCGCAGGCGCTGGAAGTGGTTCAGCGACTGCGGCGAGACGCCCTCCTTCACATCGACCACGTTGGCCAGTTGCACCATGCTGCCGTCACGCGCGCGGACGTGGATGTCGCTGATGTCATTGGGCCGGGAGCGGTCGCGCGGCGCCACCTGCACGATGACGTCGTATTGCTCGCCGTCCTTCTTGAAGCGCGTGACCTGGCGCCCACCCAACATGGTCTGCAGCGTGAGCCCGACGTTCTGCACCGACAGGCCCATGTCCGACAACTTGTCGCGGTTCACGGCCACGCGCAGCTCGGGCGTGTTCAGCCGCAGATCGGTCTGCAGGTTCTGCACACCGGGGAACTTGGCCATTTCGGCGATGAACTGGCTGACCACCTTGTCGAGTTCGGCATAGGGGATCTGCGCCATGATCACGTACTCGATGGGCAGTGCGCGCGGGCTCTGGCCAAGCGAGGGTGGGTTGACCGCAAAGCCGATCACGCCGGGCAGCTGCGCGAACTTGCCGTTGAGCTCTCTCGCAATGTCCTGCTGCTTGCGGCTGCGCTCTTCCCACGGCTTCAGGCGCAGGATGGCATTACCGTCAGCCACGGTTGGAAAGCCCGCCACCGCGTTGTAGGCCGAAGCCTCGGGGATGGTGGCGTAGTAGCTTTCGATCGAAGTGAGCGCGTCCGAGGTGTACTGCACGGTCGCACCCTGGGGCGAGGTCACGCGGCCGAAAATGACGCCGCGATCCTCCAGCGGCGCCAGTTCCGAACGGATCTGCGTGAACAACCAGGCGCCCGCGGCAGACACCACCACCCAGCCCACCACCACGATCCAGCGCCGCTGCAGCAGCCACGCGAGCGAACGTGCGTAGCCGTTGGTGACGCCACCAAGAAAGCCTTCGATGGCGCGAAACACCCGGCCATGCTTTTCTTCATGGCGCAGCAGTTTGGAGCACATCATGGGCGACAGCGTCAGCGCAACGAAGCCCGACACCAGCACGGCGCCGGCCAGCGCCAGCGCAAACTCCACGAACAGGCGCCCGGTGCGGCCGGTGGCAAACGCCAGTGGCGCGAACACCGCCACCAGGGTGAGCGTCATCGCAATCACCGCGAAGCCGATCTCCTTGGTGCCCTTGATGGCCGCCTCCACGCGCTCCATCCCGTTCTCGATGTTGCGATAGATGTTTTCCAGCACCACGATGGCGTCGTCCACCACGAGGCCGATCGCGAGCACCATCGCGAGCAGGGTGAGCGTGTTGATGGTGAAGCCGAAGGCGTACATCAGCGCGAACGAACCCACCAGGGAGACCGGGATGGTGACCAGCGGAATCAGCGTGGCGCGCAGGTTGCGCAGGAAGAAGAAAATCACCAGCACCACCAGAATCACCGCCTCGGCCACGGTGCGGAACACGTTGTCGATCGAGCGGTCGATGAACACCGAGCTGTCGTAGCTGATGGTGATCTTCATGCCCGGCGGCAGCGTCTCGTTGATCTTGTCGACCTCGGCCCACACCGCCTTGGACAGCTCCAGCGGATTGCCCGTGGCCTGCTTGATCACGCCCATGTTGATGGCCGGATCGCCGTTAAACCGCGCGATAACGCGCTCATCGAGCGCGCCCTGCTTGACCGTGGCCACGTCGCGCAGCCGCACCGGATAGCCGCTCACATTGGCGACGATGATGTTCTCGAACTCCTGCACCTTTTGCAGGTCGGTCGCGGCCACGATGTTGAACTCGCGCTGCTGCGACTCGATGCGCCCGGACGGAAGCTCCACGTTCTGCCGCCGCACCGCCTCTTCCACGTCCTGCACAGTGAGGCGATAGCCGGCAAGGCGGTCGCGATCGACGTTCACCCGCATCGACACGCGCCGCTCGCCAAAAATGCGCACGTCCGCCGCACCGGGCAGCACCGACAGGCGCGGCTTTACATAGCGCGCCAGGTAGTCCGACACCTCCATCGGCGTGCGGCCGCCTTGCGTGACCGACATCCAGATGATCGGGAACGAATCGGCCTCGACCTTGGCGACCACCGGCTCGTCGACGTTATCGGGCAGCCGCGCGCGCACGCGCGCCACCTTGTCGCGCACGTCGGCCGCGGCGGAATCCGGGTCGCGCGTGATGCGAAAGCGAACGTCGATGTCCGAGCGCTCGGAGCGCGAGCGCGAGGTCATCAGCTCCACGCCCTCGATGCCGGCCAGCGAGTCTTCCAGCACCTTGGTGATCTGCGACTCGATCACCTCGGCCGAGGCACCAGGATAGGTGGTCGAGACGCTGACGATCGGCTCGTCAATCTTGGGGTACTCACGCACGCCCAGCCGGCCGTAGGACACGATGCCGATCACCACCACCATCAGCGACAGCACGGTGGCCAGCACGGGGCGGCGGATGCACAGTTCGAACAGGCTCATGGGGGCAGTCGGGAGTCGGGGGTCGGGAGTTAAGACAAGTTGGACGGACTAGAGTTGCTCAACCCTTCGTCGCTGGCGTGGGGGCCGGAGCAGGCGCGGTGCCGGGCTTTGCCTCTCCCGGCTCCCGACTGCCGCCGCCCGACTCATTGAGCACACGCACCAGCTGACCATCACGCTGCACGCGGATGCCGGCGGTGATGATGCGGTCGCCGGCCTTCACGTTATCAAGCAGCTCGACCTGACCGTCCTGCCGCACGCCCAGGCGCACGGGCACGCGTTGCGCCTTGCCGTCGACCGCACGGAAGACGAAGAAGCTCTC
>JBIIZX010000060.1:0-10988 GCA_044346055.1 Burkholderiaceae bacterium
ACAGGTTGCTCACCGCAGCCTTGCGCATCTTCGACTGGCTCGCCGCTGGCTGCACAGCGCAGGCCGAAAGCAAGGCCGCCGAAGGGCCCGACACACCATGATGTTGAGCGCCTGCTGCGACAGGTAGACGTTGTGGGGCTTGCCGGCCTTCATGCGGCTCTTCGGAATCATCCAGACGGCGTTCTCGAAGTCGACCTCGTCCCAGGTGGCCTCGATCAGCTCGCTCTTGCGTACAAGCGTCAGCAGGATGAGGCGCAGCGCCAGGCGGATGGTCGGCAGGGTCGCAGTGGCGTCCAGCACCCGGTGCATGACGCGGATCTCGGACGGCGACAGCGCACGATCCTTGGCCACGAAGGTGGCGATCGATGAGGGGCCAACTTCGTCCGCGGGATTCGGCGCCTTGTCGCCATGCAACGCGGCGAAGCCGAACACCTGCTTGACGATGTCGCGCACGTGCACGGCGGTGGCCGGTGCGCCGCGTGCCTTGACCTTGGCGCACAGGTTGCGCAGGTCCTCCGGCCCGATCTCGGCCATCACGCGATTGCCGAACACCGGCATGATGTCCCGGTCGATGATGCTCTTGCGCATCGACTTGGTGCTGTCGGCCATCCTGGCTTCTTCCAGCCAGCGCTTGGTGAACTCGTCGAAGGTCTTGGCCTCGGACATCCGGCGCTTCTCGCGCTGCTTCTCCTGGCTGGGGGATTGGCCTTCGGCGATCGCCTTGCGCGCTTCCATGGAGCGCTCGCGCGCCATGAGCAGCGAGATCCCGTCCTTGGACCCATAGCGGCCGATCGTGAGCGTCTCCCGCCGGCCGTTGAGCCGGTAGTCGAGACGAAAAGTGATCGTGCCTCGCGGGGAGACGGTCACGTACATCCCGTCCCGGTCGGCGATCTTGTAGGTGGTGGCCTGGGGCTTGATGCCCCGGAGCGTGCCATCGGACAGCATCGGCAGTCCCTCCTCTCGGAGGAATTTTACCGTCACGAATATTCGGCCGCTACAACTTTGTTAAGTGGTTGATCTGTATGCTATTTCTTACTATTTTTTTACCGTCAACAGCTTTTTATCGCTGACGGTAAAAATTTTGGAGGGTGTCCGCGCAAGATTTTTACCGTCAGATTTACCGTCAAACTGGAGGGCATCCCCCCGATAGATGTCGATAGATCTCGACAGACGTTTTCTATACGGGACAACAACTTAGCAGCATTTTTCGATAGACCGCGATAGACCTCGAAAGACGCCGAATCATTCCCACTCGATGGTGGCCGGCGGCTTGCCCGAGATGTCGTACACCACGCGATTGATGCCGCGCACTTCGTTGATGATGCGGTTGGATACGCGGCCCAGAAGCTCGTGCGGCAAGTGCGCCCAATGCGCGGTCATGAAATCCGATGTCTGCACCGCGCGCAGGCTCACCACCCACTCGTAGGTGCGGCCGTCGCCCATCACGCCCACGCTCTTCACCGGCAGGAACACGGCGAAGGCCTGGCTTGTCTTGGCGTACCAGTTCTTGCCATCCGTGTCCTTCTTCGCTCGCAGCTCCTCGATGAAGATGTGGTCGGCGCGCCGCAGCAGTTCCGCGTACTCGGGCTTGACCTCACCCAGGATGCGCACACCCAGGCCGGGGCCGGGGAACGGATGGCGGTAGACCATCTCGGGCGGCAAGCCCAGCGAGATGCCCAGCGCGCGCACCTCGTCCTTGAACAGCTCGCGCAGCGGCTCGAGCAGCTTCAGGTGCAGGCTCTCGGGCAGGCCACCGACGTTATGGTGGCTCTTGATGGTGGTCGCCTTCTTTGTCTTTGCACCGGCGGACTCGATCACATCCGGATAGATGGTGCCTTGCGCCAGCCACTTGGCATTGGCGATCCTGGCCGCTTCTTCCTGGAACACATGCACGAACTCGCGGCCGATGATCTTGCGCTTGGCCTCGGGGTCGGCAACACCGGCAAGCTCGCGCATGAAGCGCTCGGAGGCATCGACGTGGATGAGCTTCAGCCCCATGTGCTTCTGGAAGGTGTCGACGACCTGCTGCGCCTCATTCAGCCGCAACAGGCCCGTGTCGACGAACACGCAGGTGAGCTGCTTGCCGATGGCGCGGTGGATCAGCGCTGCGGCCACCGATGAATCAACGCCACCTGACAGGCCGAGGATCACCTCCTCATCGCCCACCTGCGCCCGCACCTTTGCCACCGCTTCGGACACGTAGTCCGGCATGTTCCAGTCGCCGCGGCAGCCGCAGATCTCGCGCACGAAGCGCGTGAGGATGGCAGCGCCCTGCACGGTATGCGTCACCTCGGGGTGGAACTGCACCGCATAGAAGCGCCGCTCTTCGTCGGCCATGCCAGCAATCGGGCAACTGTCGGTGGAGGCCATCAGCTTGAATCCGGGCGGCAGCGCCGTGACCTTGTCGCCATGGCTCATCCATACCTTGAGCATGCCGTGACCCTCGGGCGTGCCGAAGTCCTCCAGGCCATCGAGAAGTTTGGTGTGGCCGCGGGCGCGGACCTCGGCGTAGCCGAACTCACGCAGCTCACTCGCCTCTACTTGCCCGCTCAACTGCACCGTCATGGTGAACATGCCGTAGCAGATGCCGAGCACCGGCACGCCGAGCGTGAACGTCGCGGCGGGCGCGCGCAGTTCATGCGCCTCATATGTGCTTGCGTGCGAGCCTGAGAGGATCACACCGGCTGGCGCGAAGTCCCGCACAAACCCATCGCCAACATCGCACGGATGAATCTCGCAGTAAACGCCCGCCTCGCGCACGCGACGCGCGATGAGCTGGGTGACCTGCGAACCGAAGTCGAGGATCAGGATGCGCTGGTGTTGCATGGTGTGCTTGCGTGGGTTGATATAGAAATCTATTGCAGCCAGCCGAGCAGCCACACGGTGATGCCAAAGACGGTTAGTGGCAGCGCATACACGATGGGCCAGGCGGGCCGCACAGCCTGCATGATCAGATTGAACGACACCAGCCCCAGGCCCACCGAGCGCAGCAGCGCGGGGTGATCGGCCGCCTGTAGTTGCGCCGGCAGGTGATAGGCGATGAACACGACGATGCCGGCGCCGATCAGGCCCCAGGCCTTGGTCCAGATCTCGACGAAGCGGCGCCGCTGCGGGCTGATGTTGCGCACCGGCGCAGCAGCCGCTGCCGCAGGTGCAGATGCAGCGGCGGCCTTGCCGGCCCGCCGCGCCTGTTCATTCGACCCGGTAATTCGGCGCCTCTTTGGTGATCTTCACATCGTGCACGTGACTTTCGCGCATGCCAGCGCTGGTGATCTCGCAGAACTCGGCCTTCGTGCGCATCTGTTCGATGGTCGAGCAGCCGCAGTAGCCCATCGAGGAGCGCAGCCCGCCAGCCATCTGGAAGATGATCGCCAGCACCGAGCCCTTGAACGGCACCATGCCTTCGATGCCCTCGGGAACGAATTTATCGACGTTGGCGTCGTTGTCCTGGAAGTAACGCTCGGCCGAGCCTCTTTCCATCGCACCGAGCGAGCCCATGCCGCGATAGGTCTTGTACGAGCGGCCCTGGTACAGGATCACCTCGCCTGGCGCTTCTTCGGTGCCGGCGAACATGCTGCCCATCATCACGCTCGACGCACCGGCCGCGATCGCCTTGGCAATGTCGCCGCTGTAGCGGATGCCGCCGTCCGCCACCAGCGGCACTTCGGTGCCATCAAGCGCCTTGGCCACGTTGGCAATCGCCGTGATCTGCGGCACGCCCACACCGGCCACGATGCGGGTGGTGCAGATGGAGCCGGGACCAATGCCGACCTTGACGCCATCGGCACCCGCTTCCACCAGCGACTTGGCAGCAGCGGCCGTGGCAATGTTGCCGCCGATCACCTGCACCTGCGGGAAGTTCTGCTTGACCCAGCGCACGCGATCCAGCACGCCCTGGCTATGGCCGTGCGCGGTGTCGACGATCAGCACGTCCACACCGGCCTTGACCAGGCGTTCGGCGCGCTCTTCGGTGTCTGCGCCGGTGGAAATGGCGCCGCCCACCAGCAGCTTGCCGTGCTCGTCCTTGGCGGCCAGCGGATGCTCCACCGCCTTGGTGATGTCCTTGACCGTGATGAGGCCGCGCAACTCGGAATCGCCATTGACGACGATGACGCGCTCGAGCCGGTGCTTGTGCATCAGCGCCTTGGCCTCGTCGAGGCTGGCACCTTCCTTGACGGTGACGAGCCGCTCGCGCGGCGTCATCACTTCGGACACCTTGGCGTCCATGCGGGTTTCGAAACGCAGGTCGCGGTGGGTGAGGATACCCACCACGCGCTTGCCCTGCACCACCGGCAGGCCCGAGATCTTGTTGCTGCGCTGCAGGTCGAAGGCCTCGCGCACGGTCATCTCGGGCGGGATGGTGATCGGGTCGCGCACCACGCCGGATTCGTACCGCTTGACCTTGAGCACCTCGGCGGCCTGCGCCTGCGGACTCAGGTTCTTGTGGACGATGCCGATGCCGCCCTCTTGTGCCAGTGCAATGGCCAGCCGCGCTTCGGTCACGGTATCCATGGCGGCCGAGACGAGCGGCAGATTGAGCTTGATCTGGCGGGTCAGGCGGGTCGCGAGGCTGGTCTCACGAGGAAGGACGGCCGAATAGGCCGGCAGGAGTAGAACGTCATCGAAGGTCAACGCCTTCTGGGTCAACCGCATGGCAAATCCTCATGACGCAAAAGTGGATTATACGGAAGTGTTTCGTTGCTCCATTGCGTCACTTTGAAACGCACCGCCCTGACCGGCCATTTAGGGCCTTGCCCATAGCCGCGCCGTCAATAAAATCTCCGATACTTTCGGGAAACGTGGTTCTTCACAACGTCGTTGTGCAAGGTCTGGGAGAGCTCTGATGCGCACGGTCAATCTGCGGCGTGTGGCCATGCTGGCCGCGACGCTTCTGTTTGCAGCAGAAGTGGCTGCCCAGTGGGCCTGGAAGGACGACAACGGCCGCCTGGTGTTCTCCGACCGCCCGCCTCCGAGCAGCATCAAGCCCGAGCAGTTGGTACGCCAGCCGGGCACCGGCTCGTCGCAGCCCGCCTTGCGCACCGGCGATGAACTGCCGCGCGATGCGTCCAAGCCCGATGTGTCCAAGGCCGGGCCCAAGACCCTGGCCGAGCGTGAAATGGAGTACCGCAAGCGCCAGACCGAACGCGCCGAGGCGGAGAAGAAGTCCGCCGAGCAGCAGCAGCTGGCGCTGCGCCGCCAGCAGGAGTGCGAGCGTTCGCGCGGCTACCTGCGCGCGCTGGAAGACGGCGTGCGCGTCACCCGCACAGACGCGCAGGGCAACCGCGAGTTCTTGGACGACAGCCAACGCAGCGCCGAGCAGGCCCGCGTGCGCGAGATGATCACACGCGACTGCAGCTAGTCCGCCGCAGCTGGCCATCGCAACTAGTCAGCCGCAGCGAGTCATACACAGCTGGTCAACATCATCCAGCGGCGCCTTGCGCCGCCTTGCGCCGCCTTGCGCCGGCGCCGCACCTCGGCGCGCACGCGGCGCGCTTCCTTCGGATCAATCGCCAGCGGCCGATACACCTCGATCCGGTCGCCCTTGCGCACGGCTTCGCTGCCGCTGCACCGGCGGTTGAACACGCCCAGATCCAGCACTGGGTGATCGAAATGAGCCAGCAGCCCCGCTGCCAGCTCCGGCGCCTGCACCAGCAGGCCGCTGGCCGCCACCGCTTCTCGCAAACTGGCGCCGGCCGGTACTGTCACCGGCAGCACGATCTGCCGCGCCGGGCTCAGGTACACCACGCTCGCATGTACCAAAGCAGTCTCAACGCACGCCATAGACCACCTCGGCGCGCCGGGTGAATGCGTCGACCAGCGAACCGGCAATTGCCTCGAACACCGGCGCCAGCGCGCGGCCCACCAGGCCACTGGCAAACTGGAAGTGCAGGTTCAAGTGCACCTTGCAGGCATCCTCGCGCAACTGCACAAAGGTCCATTCGCCGCCCAGGCGCCGGAAGGGGCCTTCTACCAGCTGCATCCGGATCAGCCGTGGCGACTCATTGTGGTTGCGGGTCGTGAACTCGCTCTTGACCCCGTGATAGTCGATCTGCACCGTGGCCTCGACCTCGCCATTGGGTTGCGGCCGCACGCGAGCAGCGGCACACCAGGGCAGGAACTTCGGATAGTCCTTGACGCTGACCACCAGCCCGAACATCTCTTCGGCGCTGTAGGGCACAAGGACGGAACGCTCGACGCGATGCATTTAGGCAGGCAAGCAGGCAACGTTGTTGCAGAGCCCGGGCGCGAGGTGTGCCGAGCGCTGCGGGTTACGATCGGATTCTATGAGCATCGCCCAGAACAAGAAGGCGTTTCACGACTACAGCATCGAAGAGCGCTTCGAGGCCGGGCTTGTGCTCGAAGGCTGGGAGGTCAAGAGCATCCGTGCCGGTCAGGTGCACTTGAAGGAGGCCTATGTCATCGTGCGCAGTGGTGAAATCTTCCTGCTCAACGCGCACATGACGCCGCTGAAGACAGCCTCCACGCACATCACGCCCGAGCCGACCCGCACCCGCAAGCTGCTGCTGCGCGCGGACGAGATCCGCAAGCTCATCGGCAAGGTCGAGCGCTCCGGCTACGCGCTGGTGCCACTGGACATGCACTACGCCAAGGGGCGCATCAAGCTGGACATTGGGCTGGCCAAGGGCAAGCGCCAATACGAAAAGCGCGACGCCGAAGCCGACAAGGACTGGAAGCGCGAACAAAGCCGGCTGCTGAAGCAGCGCAGCCGGTGAGCAAGCCCGCGAGCCTGCCAGCGAGCCAGCCCGTGAGTCAGCCGATGAGCCAGCCCATGAGCCAGTCCATAAGCCAGCGCAGCGAGCTCGAAGCGCGCTTTGCCGATGCCGGCGGCCTGCTCGGCGTGTTTTCGGGCAAGGCGCAGGCCTATGCGCGCGCCCGGCCGGGCTACCCGGAGGCACTGTATTTGCATCTCGAGCAATGTCTTGGAATCGCTGGTCCGCTGGC
The DNA here is from genome assembly GCA_044346055.1 of Burkholderiaceae bacterium. Classification (GTDB taxonomy): domain Bacteria; phylum Pseudomonadota; class Gammaproteobacteria; order Burkholderiales; family Burkholderiaceae_F; genus JALHMQ01. The sequence continues at coordinate 6,964 of JBIIZX010000060.1, forward strand.
AGTGGCTGATGTCGGCGCGGGAACAGGGCTTCTTGCCCTGGGCTGGCTCGAACGCGGTCACCGGGTGGTTGCAGTGGAGCCGAATGCCGAAATGCGCGCCGCGGCCGATGCATTGCTCGCCGGCAATCCGCTTTACTGCAGTTCAGGGGGAAGCGCAGAGGCGACTGGGATCGAGGCGCAATCGATCGACCTTATCACCGCCGCCCAGGCCTTTCACTGGTTTGACCCGTCTGCGTTCCGCGCCGAGTGCCAGCGCATCCTGCGCTCGGGGGGGCTGGTCGCGTTGATCTGGAACGACCGCGGCAACGATGCGCTGAACAACGAGCTCACCGCATTGTTCGCCGAGTTCGGCGGGGCCAAGCGCGCCGCGATGGTAGCGAGCAACGTCAAGAACGAGAACATCACCCAGTTCTTCGGCGGCGAAGTGCTTGAGTGGACGACCACGCACACCCAGTCGCTCGACGCGGCGGGTTTGGCTGCGCTGGCCTTTTCGCGCTCGTTCATGCCCCGTGCCAAAACGCTGCAGGGTGCGGCAGCAGCGAGGGCGCTACAGAGTCTCTTCGATGCGCACGCAGTGGACGGCCATGTGCAGGTGAGCTACCTGACGCGGGTCTTTGCGGGCCGGCTGGCTTGAAGATAGCGCGGCGCTTTTGCGCTGCGTTACTGCTGCCCGCAAGTTCAGGCGTTGAGCCACTTGGCCTGCCGCGCGAGCTTCTGCAGGCCGCTGAAATCCTGCACGCCCTGGCGGCGCGCCTTGGGCAGCAGGCGCGCGGCCAGCAGCGCGGTGGCAAAGGCGTCGGCCGCGGCCGAATGCCGGATCGATACCTCGATCGCATAGCGCGCGAGCCATTCGTCCAGAGACTTAAGCTTTGCATCCGGATCCAGCGCCGGGCCGAGTTCGGCCAGATCGAGCCACTGATTGTCAAACGGCTGGTTGACGAAAACCTTGACCGCGCGGGCCAGAAAGCCGCGATCAAACGGCGCGTGAAAGGCAAGGATGGGTGCGGTGCCGACGTAGTCGAGAAAGGCGCGCGTGGCCTGCGCGGGATCGACCCCGCCTTGCTGCGCCTGCACGCCGATGCCGTGCACGAGGATGTTCTCGCGGGAGCTTGCCTGGTGCTGCCGGTAGATGATCTCCAGCGCATCACCGGGCACGATGCGGCCGTCGCTGCGCATGGCCACAGCACCGATCGAGATCAGGCCATCCGTGGCGGCGTCGAAGCCGCTGGTTTCCACATCCAGCACCACCCAGCGCTCCGCCACGCAGGCCGGGCCGATCTTGGAGCGTCGCAGCCAGCCCAGCATAGGTCAGAGCCTGAGAGTTTTACGAGCGTGTCCGAGCAGCGCACCAAAACGCACCTGATCTAGGCGCAAAGCGCAGCCATAGCTCGGGCTATGGCGAGCATTTGCAACGACGAGCAGGAATGTTTTGGGGTGATGAGCGGGCATGAGCGAAAGACTCTCAGGCTCTCAGCCCGGGTAGTCGAGTTCGAGCCGCTGCTGAACCTTGCGGGCCTGCCGGAACGCCTCTTTCAAGATGCGCCGGTCCAGGATCGACAGTTCGCGCGGATCAACCACATTGGGGTTCTCATCGGCATCGGCTGCAGCGGCGTGTTCCGCGCGCCGGTGCTGCACGTTCAGCCGCATCAGTTGCAAGAACTCGAAGGCGTCGATCCAGCCCGCCACGTCTCCTGCCGGCAGCCGCCCCACCTCGCCCAGTCGCCTCAAGCGCTCGGTCGTGTTGGTCTCCTGCAGGCCGGCTGCCAGCGACCAGATGCGCGCCGCATCGACAAATGGAACGGTGCCGTGCATCTTGAGATCGACCGGCTCGCCCGGCACATCGCCGAGCAGCGATTCGAGCACGGTGCCGGCCGGAGGCCGGTTGCGCAGCGCGTTGTCCGCCATTTGCTTGAGAAAGCGCGGTGTGGCCGCAGCGCGGCGCACGACGTCCTCGCGCAGCGCGGTGGCCAGCGCGCGGTTGCCAAAGATGCCGCGGAAGTCGAAGAACACGCTGCTGTGAAGCAGCGCCTGCGGGTCGCCGTGGTCGATCCACTCTGCAAACACGCGCGCCCACCCGTTGGTGTCCAGGCACCACTGCGGGTTGCGCGCCATGATGTTGCCCTTGCACAGCGGAAAGCCCGCTTGCGCCAGCGCCACGTTGATCCAGTCGGCAAACTCCAGCAGTTGCTTGGCGCCGAAGCTGCCGGGCAGATACAGGATGCCGTTGTCCTGGTCGGTGGCAATCGTTTGCTCGGTGCGCCCTTCACTGCCCAGGGCAAGCCAGCAGAACGACTGCGCATCGATGGCAAAACGCGTGCAGGCAAGCACCAACAGGCGCTGGGTCAGCTGGTCATTCAGGTGGCTGATGAGCCGCGTGAGCTGCGCTGCCGCCACCCCTTGGGCCACCAGGTGGTGCGACAGCCGGTTGATGTCCTGCGCCACCGCGGCGAGCGCGTCCGGATCTTCGGCGCGGCGGATCGCCACGGCCAACTGCCGGACCGACAGCCGCTGCAGCGCAAACAGGTCGCGCTCGGAGACCAGCCCCACCACCCGGTTCACGCCGCCGCGCGACTGCATCACCGGGATGTGCCGGATCGAGTGCTCGGCCATCAGCAAGGTCGCATCGGCTGCGGTTGCGTTCGCATCGAGCGTCATCACGTTACGCGTCATCACTTGCCGGATCGGCGTCGACAAGGGCACTTCGGGCAGGATCACGCGATCGATGAGGTCGGTCCGCGTGAGGATGCCCAGCACTTCCTCGCCGCCGGGAAAGGACTCGGTCACCAGCACCGAGCCGACATTCGCCTGGCTCATGCCGCCGAAAGCCTCGCGCAGCGTGTCATCCGGCCGGCATGTCACGGGGGTGCCACGCACCAGCGCGCCCAGCGACATGCCCATGGTGCGCTCGGCGCTCGCCTCCGCCGCATAGGTGGCCTGCATCTGCTGACGCGACAGATCCAGCAGGCTGCCCAAACGGCGGCGGCAGAAGTCGCTGAAGGCCTCGCTGCGCCGAATCAGCTCATCGAAGCGCGCACGCGGCAGCAGCAGGCAGAAGGTGTCGCCGACGGCAACATAGTTCAGCGAGACCGGCCGCTGCGCCAGCAGCGCGCCAACCGGAAAACAGTCGCCGGTGGCGGCCTCGAAGGCAATGCGTTCGTGCTCCGAGCGGTTCAGTGCCGGAGCGCCCGAATGCAGCCCACGCACCTGGCCCTGCTTGACGATGAAGCAATGTTCTGCGACCGCCTCCGACGGCGCCAGGACGGTCTCGCCCGGGGCGTAGTAGGCCAGTTCTATGTTTGCCAGCAGGAAGTCGAGATCCTGGCCCTGCATCTGCGAAAACGGCACATGCGGCACCAGGACCTGCTTGAGCGCGCTGTTGATGGTCGGCGAGGCCATCAGGTGACCTGCACCGCGCCGGCACAGGCACTAGCCGTGGCCACCGCCATTGTTGCTGCCGCCCGCCTGCACATTGCCCTCGCCCTCCCCTTGCGTGCTCGTGCTCGTGCTCGTGCTCGTGCTCGTGCTCGTGCTCGTGCTCGCGCTCGCACGCTGCTCGGCGCTGTCGCCGCCCGCCTGATTGCTTTGCTGATCATCGCGATGGCGGCCGCGCGCGAGCCAGATCATCGCGACTGCCGCCACCAGCCCGAAGGCCGCCAGCCAGAGTTCCATGTCTTCAGCGGCTTGTCGAGCCGGGGGTTGGCTGGCTCTTGACGACGGTCATCGCCGCCGAAATGAGCGAGGACACATCGGACATGTTGGCCGGGACGATCAGCGTGTTGTTGGTGCGCGCCAGGTTGGCAAACGCATCAACGTAGCGCTCGGCCACGCGCAGGTTGACCGCCTCCATGCCGCCGGCAAGCTGGATCGCCTCGGCAACGCGACGAATCGCCTCCGCCGTAGCTGCCGCCAGTGCCAGCACGGCAGAGGCTTCACCTTGCGCGTTGTTGATTTGCGCCTGCTTGTCGCCCTCGGACTTGGCGATCGCGGCTTCCTTCTGACCGGTGGCGATGTTGATCTGTTCCTGC
>JBIIZX010000447.1:0-3265 GCA_044346055.1 Burkholderiaceae bacterium
CGTGCGCTCTTGATGTTCGGCGTTCTCTCCTGACTGATTCTGGTTGTATCGCGCCGCGGGTAGGCAATCACGTCACGGCGAGCCACGGACACACCTGCTGTCAACGCTGCGGCCGGAACGTAAGCAGCGGGCACGACCGCGCCAATACCAAGTGCACGATCCCATTGACGTTGATACATCACGCAATGCTGGCAGCGATTGCGCTCGGCACGCGGGGCTACAATCCGCCCCCCTCGCGCTTGAACCTCCACGCTGCACCCCATGCGAATCGGCTCCCACGAGCTTGCGAATCGTCTGTTCGTCGCACCCATGGCCGGCGTGACCGATCGCCCGTTTCGTCAGCTGTGCAAGCGGCTCGGCGCGGGCTATGCGGTGAGCGAGATGGCGGCGTCGAACCCGCGCCTGTGGGCGAGCGAGAAGACCAGTCGGCGCCTGAATCACGACGGTGAAGCCGAGCCACGCGCAGTGCAACTCGCCGGGGCGGACGCCGCCATGCTGGCTGAAGCGGCGCGCTTCAATGTCGCGCGCGGCGCGCAGGTCATCGACATCAACATGGGATGCCCGGCAAAGAAGGTCTGCAATGTGGCCTGCGGCTCGGCCCTGCTCAAGGATGAAGCGCTCGTCACACGCATCCTGCACACGGTGGTCGACGCGGTGGACGTGCCGGTCACGCTGAAGTTTCGCACCGGCTGGGACCCGCAGAACAAGAACGCGCTGACGATCGCCCGCATTGCGCAAGAAGCCGGCATCGCCATGCTGACCCTGCACGGCCGCACGCGCGCCTGCGGCTATGGCGGCAGCGCGGATTACGACACCATCGCTGCGGTCAAGCGCGCGGTGCAGATCCCGGTGGTCGCCAACGGCGACATCGACTCGCCTGAGAAAGCGCGCGCGGTCCTGGCCGCCACCGGCGCCCACGCGGTCATGATCGGCCGCGCGGCACAGGGCCGGCCGTGGATCTTTCGCGAGATCAACCACTATCTGCACACGGGCACGCACTTGCCACCGCCATCGGCAGACGAAGCGCGCACCCTGCTGCTCGCGCACCTCGACGATCACTATCGCTTCTACGGCGAGTCGCTCGGCCTGCGCACGGCACGCAAGCACATCATCTGGTACACCTCGCAGCTGGACGGCGGCAGCGCGTTCTGCGACTACATGAACACGCTCACCAGCACGGCGACCGGTTCTTGACCGAACACGGCGCCCGCTACGCGCACCTGACGTATCTTGATGCGCAGCGACCGACGCTGCACTAAAGACGAAAGCACAGGAGACACCATGGCAGCGAGCGCGGCACAGCGCAGCCACACCCGTTCAAGCAAGAAGACGCCGGCACGGCCGGTGCGCCCGATAGCGCCCGCGCCGGTGCGCACGAGCGCGCCGGCGACTGCCGGTGCGGCCAATGGCGCCGGGCGCCGCGCGACCGGCGAGACCATCGAGCAGTGCGTGCTGCGCTCGCTCGAAAAGTACTTCGCCGACCTTGATGGCGCCAAGCCGCATGCCCTGCATGAGATGGTGATGACAGCGGTCGAGCGGCCGCTGCTGCAGTTCGCGCTCGAGCGTTGCTGTGGCAATCAGTCGGCAGCGGCGGAGCTCTTGGGCATCAACCGCAACACCTTGCGCAAGCGGCTGGTCGCGCACGGGCTGGCCACGTGAAGTCGGCGCTCATATCGGTCAGCGACAAGACCGGCGTGGTCGAGTTCGCGCGCGCGGTCGCCGCACTCGGCTTTCGCATCCTGTCTACCGGCGGCACCGCCAAGTTGCTGACGCAGCACGGCCTGCCGGTGACCGAGGTGGCTGAGTACACCGGGTTTCCGGAAATTCTCGACGGCCGCGTGAAGACGCTCAATCCGCGCATCCACGCGGGCCTTCTGGCGCGGCACGACGTGCCGGAACACATGGCCGCACTGGCGCAGCACGCGATCGATCCGATCGATCTGCTGGTCGTCAACCTGTACCCATTCGAGCAGACGGTGGCACAGCCCGGCTGCAGCTTTGACGATGCGATCGAGAACATCGACATCGGCGGGCCGGCGATGCTGCGCGCCGCCGCCAAGAACCACCGTTCGGTCGCGGTGGTGGTCGACCCGGCCGACTACGGCCCGGTGCTCGACGAACTTCGCACCCATGGCCGGGTCGGGTCGGTGACCCGCTTTGAACTTGCCAAAAAAGTGTTCACGCACACCGCGCGCTACGACGGTGCCATCGGCAACTACCTCACGGCCCTGGACGAGCGGCTGCAACCGAGCCTCTTTCCGGCCACGCTCACCCGCCAGTGGGTCAAGGTGCAGCAGATGCGCTACGGCGAGAATCCGCACCAGGCGGCCGCGTTCTATCGCGAGCGCGCGGTGGGCACGGGACTCCTGGCGAGCTACGAGCAGCTGCAGGGCAAGGAGCTGTCGTACAACAACATCGCCGATGCCGACGCCGCCTGGGAGTGCGTGCGCAGCTTCAGCGCCGCCGCCTGCGTGATCGTCAAGCACGCCAACCCCTGCGGCGTTGCCATCGGCAGCGACGCAGCGGCGGCCTATGCCAAGGCCTTCAAGACCGACCCGACCTCGGCCTTCGGCGGCATCATCGCCTTCAATCGCACGGTGGACGAGGCCTGCGCGCAGGCCGTGGCCAAGCAGTTCGTCGAGGTCGTGATTGCGCCGGCGTTCGATGCGGCCGCGCTGGCCGTCCTTGCCGCCAAGCAAAACGTGCGTGTGCTCACGGTGCTGCCGGGCGAGGCCAACAACGACTTCGACTTCAAGCGCGTGGGCGGCGGCTTGCTGGTGCAGACACCAGACCTGGCGGCCTTGGCGCCGGCCGAGCTCAAGGTGGTGACGCGCAAGGCGCCGAGCGCCGCGCAGATGGACGACCTCCTGTTTGCCTGGGGCGTGGCCAAGTTCGTCAAGAGCAACACCATCGTGTTCGCCAGCGACGGCATGACGCTCGGTGTGGGCGCCGGGCAGATGAGCCGGATCGACTCGGCGCGTATCGCCAGCATCAAGGCCAAGGAAGCGGGCCTGACGCTGGCCGGCTCCGCCGCCGCCAGCGACGCCTTTTTCCCCTTCCGCGATGGCCTCGACGTCGTGGTCGACGCCGGCGCCACCTGCATCATCCAGCCCGGCGGCAGCATGCGCGACGCCGAAGTCGTCGCTGCCGCCGACGAGCGCGGCGTGGCCATGGTGTTCACGGGCGTTCGTCATTTCCGCCACTAGGCGGAAATGACGGATTCGGGAATCCGGATTCGGGAGTCAGGGAAAGACGCCTCCGCGTA
>JBIIZX010000448.1:0-3263 GCA_044346055.1 Burkholderiaceae bacterium
AGGGCTTTGGCCAGAAGCTCGCCATCGAACGCGGACGCGTGAACTTCCAGGGGCCGGTGGAAAACCCCGGCCTCGATGTGCTTGCCTTGCGACGCGGCTTGCCGGTCGAGGTGGGCGTGACCATCACGCGCACCGCGCAGAACCCGCTGATCCGCCTGTATTCGGACGAGGGCCTGCCCGACTTCCAGATCCTGTCCTGGCTCGTGCTCGGACGCGCGGCCGATGAAAACGGCGCCGATCGCTCGGCCATGGCTGCCGCCGCCATCGGTCTGCTGTCCGGCACGGGTGAAGGCATGCCGTCGCAGTTGGCCAAGCGGCTGGGCATCGACGAATTTGGCTTGCGCACCGGCGAGATGTCCAGCACCACGTCGCTGCTGCCGCGCACCGCCGTGGCGGGCAATGTCCGGGGCAGCAACACGGCCACTGCCGCCAGCGAGTTCATCACCATCGGCAAGCGGCTGAACGACCAGATTACGATCACCTTCGAACAGGGCCTGGGCGGCGCCGAAAGCCTGGTGCAGGTGTCGTACAAGCTGTCGCGCCGCCTCTCGCTCATCGGGCGCGCCGGCACGGAGAACGCGCTCGACCTGGTGTATTCGATCGCCTTCGACTAGCAGCAGCGGGTAGAACTGCTCCGGGCAGTTGCGGGCCGTTGCGCGCGGCCGCGCGCGAGAGCGTGGGCATGATCGCCGCCGCCGGCCGGCTATCGCAACACCATGGCGAACTCACAATGCCGGTTGCAATCCTCGCCGGCGATGCTGACCGGCTGGCATTGCCATCGTTGCACTCCGAGCGGCTGCACACAGAGCTGCCGCAGGGCACCCTGACCTTGGTGCCCGGCCAGGGGCACATGCTGCAGCACCTCGCTCCCGCGGTCGTGCTGCGCGCCGCGCTGGGCGACCAAGCACCGGGTTCAGCGGCGCACGCGGCCGTGGATCACCTGGCAGTGAATCACGAGGCAGTGGGTCACATGGCAGTGGATCATGACCGGGAGCGCTGGCCGTCCGCCTCAGGGCAGGCGGTCGGCGCCTAGCACGTCCTCATCATTCAGCCGTGCGGCCGATGTTGCAGCCCTCGGCGTTGGCATCGGCTCGAACACTCCCTTGTGGTGGAAGTAAACAAGGCCGGCGGCGCGGCGCACCAGCGGTGTGGTGAGCATGAGGTCGAACAGCAGGTCGCTTTGCAGGTGATCAAAGAGCAGCCGCAGCGCACGCTTGGCGCGAAAGCGCGGATACGAGGCGGCAAACCAGGTGCTCGGATCATCACAGCGGCCGGCGAGAAAGTCGGCGATGGCATGGCCGGCCGCCAGCCCGTGCTTCAGTGCAGTGTGGATGCCGCCGGCCGTCACCGGCGACACCATGCCAGCCGCATCGCCCACCAGCAACACGCGCCGCGCCGCCACCGGTGCGACCAGCCCGCCACAAGGAATCATTCCGGCACGCACGGCCGCTGGCGCAACTGCGCGTAGATCAACGATCGGCGCCAGCTTGTTCACGAAGGCAGCCAGCGCCTGCGTTGTGGGGGCCTGGCTGCGCCCAAACCGCTGCGCCAGACCGACCTGCACCACCTTCGGCCCGGCCACGATCCAGCCGATGTAGCCGGGCGCCAGCTTTCGGTCCACAAAGCAATGGAGGAACTGCGGATCGGGCAGCCGCAAGCCCGCGTACTCTTGCTCCACGCCAAAGAGGAACTGCCGGTTCACGCCCAGGCCCGCACAGCGCGCCACGGTTGAGTGCGGCCCGTCAGCGCCTACCAGGTAACGCGTGCGGCCATGCTCGGCCAGGTCGAAGCCGGCGCCCGTGCGCTGCGCGCCGCGAAACACCGCACCACAGCAAATGCGCACGCCGGCCGAGCGCGCCCGCTCGGCCAGCCAGCGCATTACCTCCGGCGTGTCAGTGGCAAGGAAGTAGTAGCCGGGTGCGGCCAGATCAATCGACCGCAGGCTCGGCGCATACAGTCGCACGCCCGGCACGCGGCGTACGAGATCGGTGGGCAAGCCGTCAAGCAGCGCGATCTGTTCCACCGCATCCTTGACGATGATGCCGGTGGTGTGGAGTTTCTCTCCGACGTCACGCTTCTTTTCCAGCACCGTCACGCGCAGCCCCGCGCGTGCCAGCGCGGTTGCGCAGGCCAGGCCGGCAAAGCTGGCGCCGACGATGGTGCAGTCGGTGGTGCATTCGGTGCTGTGGCTGGATCGGCGGACAGCGGCCGCCGCATTGGTGTCTTGCATCAACGTCTCCCCGGTTGCCCCGCACCGTAGAAGATGATTGAGAAGGCTGCGTGAAAGCGCCGCGCATTAACCGAGCCCGACACCAAGCCCGTTGATCTGCACGTCGCCGATCCAGCCGGCGGCGCGGCGCGCCAGTCGCACGGTCTCGTCCTCGTCATCGAACGCGACCGCTGAGCGTTCCAAGCGATCGGCAGCGATATCTTCGAAGCAGTTCACGTTCACCACTGCGTAGTCCCGGCCGTCGCTGCGGCTGGTAACGATCGGCTGCTTGCGCCGATCAACTTGAACCCTGACACCGCAATTGGCTGACCGCGTGAAGCGGACGCAAGCGCATCTGGACGAACACACGAACATTTGCTCCAATGCCCGCTTTGGGGCGACCTGATGACGGCTCAGAACGCCAGTTGCAAACCTCGCATTCACCCCAGAGAATTCCTGGAATGCGGATATCGGGAAGCGGACGAATGACATCTCAAGACGCGTTTGCTGGCGAACTGAAGGCGCTTGAAGAAGAGTTTTTCGTGCCGGCCGTCCGCAAGTCCGAACGCTGCAGCGTTGCAGCCTAGCGACAATGCAGGACCGCTACGCAGGCGACATCGGCGACTACTTCAAGTTTGCATTGCTTCGTTGCCTTGAACCGGGAGCAAGCCGCCAGACCCTTGGGGTCGCTTGGTACCGCGTTCCGAACGAGCAGGGCAACGAAGACGGTAAGTACACCCTCTACACGGAGAACCCCGACTATTGGAGGGGCCTGTGCCTGGCGATCTTCACGGAGCTCGCGCGGATTGCCCGCGACGGAGCCGGGCGCAGCGTCGCGGCACTGCAGGCGACCGGGCTGTTGGGTAAGACGGTGTTTCATTCGGACTATGTCCCGACCCCCGCAGCCGCGCACCGGGAGCGGGAGCGCGGCAAGTGGTTCAAAGACGTCGTGCTAGTCTTACTGTGTCATTAAATTCAGAGCACTATACGCTCGTCTTTGTCCTGTTTGTGAGGAGCGATGGGTGCGAGCGAGCGGTTTGAGCGATACATGGAG
>JBIIZX010000449.1:0-3261 GCA_044346055.1 Burkholderiaceae bacterium
TCGAGGTGTGCTGGATCTGCGAGCGCGCACCGCCATGGTCCTTGTCGCCGATGACAATGGCGTCGAACACCGTGGTGATGCCGGCGGCGGCGCACTGTGCGTCGTGTGCCAGCGTGGCCGAAAACGCGTCCCACAGCACGCCGGGTCGCGGCAGCATGTGCTTTTCCAGGTTGTCGGTGTGCAGCTCCACCAGGCCTGGCAGCAGGTAGTCGCCGGCCAGCCGCAGCGCGCCCGCAACGTGGCTGCTGCCGCTGTCGATGGCGGCAATGCTGCCGTTGCGCACGACCAGCGTGCCGTGCACGACCTCGTCGGGAGTGACGATGTGCGCGTCGGTGAAGACGATCTCGGCGGCGCTGCTGACGGGTTCAAAGGGCATGGGGGGCTCGGCGGGAATCGGTGCGTTCAGGCCGCCAGTGCGGCCTGGCAATGGTGGCGTTCGAGTTCGAACGTGCGTGTGACAACCGCGGCGCGTACTTCGGCGTCGTGAAAGATGCCGACGATGGCGGCGCCGGCATCGCGCGCCTGGGTGATGAGCTCGATCACCACGGCGCGGTTGTCGGCATCGAGCGAGGCCGTGGGCTCATCGAGCAGCAGCACGGGCCTTCTCGCAATCAGCCCGCGCGCGATGTTCACGCGCTGCTGCTCACCGCCAGAGAAGGTTGCCGGCGGCAGCGACCACAGCGCCGGCGGCAGATTGAGCCGCGCCAGCCACTGCTGCGCCTCGGCGCGTGCTTGGTCACGTGCCTCGGCACGCGCATCGTCACGTGCACTGGCACGGGTCACGCCGAGCGCCAGCAGCGGCTCGGCCACCACGTCCAGCGCGCTCACGCGCGGGATCACGCGCAGAAACTGCGACACGTAGCCCAGCGTGCGCCGGCGCAGCTCGAGCACGGCGCGTGGCTCGGCCTGCGCCACATCGACCCACGCGCCGTCATGCAGCACCTCCACCGTGCCCGCGCTCGGCGCGTAGTTGCCATACAGGCAGCGCATCAGCGTGCTCTTGCCGCTGCCGGAGTGGCCGGCCAGAGCCACGCACTCGCCCGCGGCAACCTCGAGATCAAGACCGGCAAAGACGCCGATGCGCGTGCCGCGCGCGTGCAGGGTGAAGTGCTTGGCCAGGCCGCGCGCACGAAGCAGGGGTGTCATGGCTGCAGCACCGAGGAGACCAGCAGTTGCGTGTAGGGGTGCTGCGGGTCGTCGAGCACGCGGTCGGTCAAGCCCTGTTCGACCACGTGACCGCCCTGCATCACCAGCATGCGGTGCGCCAGCAGACGCGCCACCGCCAGGTCATGCGTGACGATCACCGCGGCCAGGTGCAGGTCCTGCACCAGCTCGCGCAACAGGTCGAGCAGGCGCGCCTGCACCGATACGTCGAGCCCCGAGGTCGGCTCGTCCATGAACACCAGGCGCGGACCGGACACCAGGTTGCGCGCGATCTGCAGGCGCTGCTGCATGCCGCCGGAAAACTGCGTCGGGTATTCGTCCACCCGCTGCTGGTCGAGCTCGACGCGGCTCATCCAGTGCTCGGCCGCGGTGCGCAGGCGACCGTAGTGCCGCTCGCCCACGGCCATCAGCCGCTCGGCCACGTTGGCGCCTGCCGAGACGTTCAACCGCAGACCATCGCGCGGGTTCTGCTCGACAAAGCCCCAGTCGGTGCGCGCCAGCAGGCGCCGCCGCGCTTCCGGCAGTTGCGCCAGATCGACCAGGCCGCCTGCGTCGGATCCGCCATGCGCGCCGTCGGCGCGCAGGTCAAACCACACGCTGCCCTCGTCGGCCGGCAGGCGCGCGGCCAGCAGGTTGAGCAAGGTCGACTTGCCCGAGCCCGATTCACCAACGATCGCCAGCACTTCGCCGGACCACAGGTCAAAGCGCACTGAGCGACAGCCCCAGCGCGTGCCGTAGCGCTTGCCGAGGTTGCGGGCGGACAGGAGGGGCGAGGCGCTCACTGGACTACCCTTGCGCTCCCCTCTCAGGGATTCGCCCTTGGGGCGGCCCGGCGGGCTGAATGGACTAGCTTCGCGCTGCGCGCTCAGCGATTCGCCCTTGGGGCGGCCCGGCGGGCTCATGCCCGTCGCCGTCGCCCCCGCGCAGGCGGGGGCCCAGAGACCTTCAAGCTGCGCGAACGACGCTGGGTCCCCGCCTGCGCGGGGACGACGGTCGAGGTCGCTGCTGCGACCGTGCAGCGGGGCAGGGTCGCTCATTGTGCGTCTCCGTTGTGCTCGCGCCGCTCGCGGCAGTAGTCACTGTCCGAGCACACGAACATGCGCCCGCCCGCGTCGTCGGTGATGACCTCGTCCAGAAAGCTTTCGCTGGCACCGCACAGCGCGCAGTGCTGCGTCCAGCGCTGCACCTCGAACGGGTGGTCTTCGAAGTCGAGGCTCCTGACGCTGGTGTGCGGCGGAATCGCGTAGATGCGCTTCTCGCGCCCGGCGCCGAAGAGCTGCAGGGCGGGGTTTATGTGCATCTTCGGGTTGTCGAACTTCGGGATCGGCGACGGCGACATCAGGTAGCGGCCGTTGACGATCACCGGGTAGTCGTAGGTGCGCGAGACCTTTCCCAGATGCGCGATGTCCTCGTACAGCTTCACGCGCATCAGGCCGTAGTCGGCCAGCGCATGGATGCGCAGGGCCTCGCGCTTGCGCGGCTCGAGCTTGTACAGCGGCTCGGGCATCGGCACCTGGTAGACGAGGATCTGGCCGGCGGCCAGCGGCGTCTCCGGAATGCGATGGCGCGTCTGGATCACGGTGGCCGCGGCCGTGCGCTCGGTGGTCGCCACACCTGCAGTGCGTGCGAAAAAGCGCCGGATGTTCACTGCGTTGGTGGTGTCGTCCGCGCCCTGGTCGATCACCTTGAGCACGTCGGTGCGGCCGAGGATCGCGGCCGTGACCTGGATGCCGCCGGTGCCCCAGCCAAAGGGCAGCGGCATCTCGCGCGAACCGAACGGAACCTGGTGTCCCGGAATCGCCACCGCCTTCAGGATGGCGCGGCGAATCATTCGCTTGGTCTGCTCATCGAGAAAGGCGAAGTTGTAGGCGGCGTCGTTGCGCGCGTGCAAGGCCTCGGTCGACTCCTCCGCCTGGTCGAGGTGGCGCGAGGTCGACATGAGAGCGGCTGCGTGCTCGCTTTGCGCCACACCCATCCCCTCCCCTGCCCTCCCCTTGAAGGGGAGGGAGTGAACTGCGTCGGCGACGTGGTCTTGCTGGTGCTCGTTCATTCGGCCGCCTGTTGCTGTGCCATCGCTCCGGTGGCGCTGCCGTTGAT
>JBIIZX010000061.1:0-10967 GCA_044346055.1 Burkholderiaceae bacterium
ATGATCCAGAAGAACACCACGATCCCGACCAAGTTCGCACAGACGTTCTCCACCGCGGACGACAACCAGCCGGCGGTCACGATCAAGGTGTTCCAGGGCGAGCGCGAGATCGCCAGCGGCAACAAGCTGCTGGGCGAGTTCAACCTCGAGGGCATTGCACCGGCGCCACGCGGACTGCCGCAGATCGAGGTCACCTTCGACATCGACGCCAACGGCATCCTGCACGTGAGCGCGAAAGACAAGGCCACGGGCAAGGAAAACAAGATCACGATCAAGGCCAACTCGGGCCTGACCGAGGCCGAGATCCAGCGCATGGTGACCGACGCCGAGGCCAACAAGGCCGAGGATCACAAGCGCTTTGAGCTGGTGCAGGCGCGCAACACTGCCGAGGCCAGCGTGCACCAGATCAAGAAGGTGTTGGGCGAGCACGGCGCCACGCTCGAGGCCGGCGAGAAAGAAGCGATCGAGGCCGCGATCAAGGACGTCGAAGAATCGCTCAAGGGCGACGACAAGGACGCCATCGAGGCCAAGGCCGCCGCCATGATGACGGTCAGCCAGAAGCTAGGTGAGAAGATGTACGCCGGTATGCAGGGTGATGCGGGCGCGGCGGCGGCGCAGGCTGCGGCAGGTGGCGCGGGAATGGGTGGCACTGCGGGCGGCGCGCAGCAATCGACGGGCGCGAAGAGCGACGACGTGGTCGATGCCGACTACAAAGAGGTCAAGCGGGGTTGAGGCGATGACGCGGGCTGCGCCCGCTATGACGGCGCTGCGCGCCTATGACGAATGAAGCGGCAGCATCGCGAGCTGGCGGTATGGCGCGAGGCGATGGATCTTGTTGTTGAGATCTATCGCCTTTCGTCGTTACTGCCGAAAGAAGAGGTGTTTGGGCTGTCCGCGCAGATGCGACGTGCGGCAGTCTCGATTCCGTCGAATCTGGCCGAAGGCTCGGCGCGGGCTTCGACCAAGGAGTTGGTGCAGTTTCTGAGCATCGCGCTCGGTTCCGCCAGCGAGCTGGACGCGCAACTTGAAGTCATAAGGTGCTTTCGCCTCGTGGATGACGTGGGCAGCACGCAGGAAAAACTGGATCGAGTAGCAGAACAACTGGCCGCAATGCGGGTCGCGCTGCGCGCGAAAGCGCGCTCATAGGCCGAAGGCCGTCATTCATCATTCATCATCGAGCTTATGGCTAAGCGTGACTTTTACGAGGTGCTCGGCGTCGCCAAGAACGCCTCCGAGGACGACATCAAGAAGGCGTATCGCAAGCTCGCGATGAAGTTCCACCCTGATCGCAACCAGGGGGACGACGCCAAGGCATCGGAAGCCAAGTTCAAGGAGGTCAAGGAGGCCTACGAGATCCTGTCCGATGCGGGCAAGCGCGCTGCGTACGACCGCTTTGGTCATGCCGGCGTGGATCCCAACATGGGCGGGCGGCAGGGCGGGCCGGGGGCGGAGGGCTTCGGTGGCTTTGCCGATGCCTTTGGCGACATCTTTGGCGACATCTTCGGTGGCGCCATGGGCGGCCGCGCTGGCGGTGGCGCTGGTGGCGGCCGGGGTAACGCGTTTCGCGGCGCCGATCTTCGCTACAACATGGAGATCACGCTCGAGCAGGCGGCCAAGGGTTTTGCCACCGACATTCGGGTGCCGGCGTGGGAGAACTGCGAGCCCTGCAAGGGCTCGGGTGCCAAGCCCGGCACGCAGCCCAAGGGCTGCGGCACCTGCGGCGGTTCAGGCGCGGTGCGCGTCACGCAGGGATTTTTCTCGATCCAGCAGACCTGCCCGACCTGCCATGGCAGCGGCAAGGTGATCCCCGAGCCATGCATGACCTGCCACGGCGAAGGCCGCATCAAGAAGAACAAGACGCTCGAGGTCAACATCCCCGCCGGCATCGACGAGGGCCAGCGCATCCGCCTGGCGGGCAAGGGCGAGCCCGGCATGAATGGCGGTCCGACGGGCGATCTGTATGTCGAAATCCGCATCAAGCCGCACGAGGTGTTCCAGCGCGACGGCGATGACCTGCACTGCGAAGTACCGGTGTCGATCGTCACGGCGGCGCTTGGCGGCGAGCTTGAAGTGGGCACGCTCACCGAGAAGGTGAGCATCACGCTCCCCGAGGGCACGCAAAGCGGCAAGACGTTCCGCCTGCGCGGCAAGGGCGTGAAGGGCGTGCGCTCGAGCTACCCCGGCGACCTGTATTGCCACGTGAATGTCGAGACGCCGGTGCGCCTGACCGACACGCAGAAAAAGCTGCTGCGCGAGTTCGAGACCAGCCTGCGCGAAGGCGGTGTCAAGCATTCGCCACAGAGCAAGGGCTTCATGGACCGGATGAAGGGGTTCTTCACCGCAGAGTGACGAACTGGCGTTGCGTGTTCGCGGCAATCGTCGCTTCGCCGCGACGCGGCCTTGAATTGACGCCGTCGCCCCGGCGCAGGCCGGGGCCCAATTTGCTGCGGTTGACGAGCATGGCGCAGCCCGCGCCGTCGCAATCTCCATGTTCATGCTGCCTCAAGTTCACGTCTACATCGCCGTCAGTCTCGACGGCTTCATCGCCCGCGATAACGGCGCACTCGACTGGCTGGAGCCGATGCAGGTCGAAGGCGAGGACTACGGCTATGCCGACTTCTACGGCTCGACCGACGCACTGATCCTCGGTCGCAGCACCTACGACAGCGTCCTGGCGTTTCCTCAGTGGCCCTTCGAGGGCAAGCGGGTCGTCGTGCTGACGCATCGGGCGCTGGACGCCAAGCATGGCGAGGGCACGCATGCCGGCGCGCTCGAGCCTCTGCTGCAAGCGCTCGGTCGTGACGGCGTGGCTGCTGTTTACCTCGACGGCGGGCAGGCGGTCAGGCAGGGTCTGCGCGAGGGCCTTGTCGATACGCTGACGCTCAACATCGTGCCGGTGCTGCTCGGCCGCGGCCGGCAGCTGTTCGATGCGCAGGCCCCCGCGACAACCTGGGTGCTCGCCGGGTCTCGTTCGTTCGCCACCGGTCTCGTGCAGAACAAGTATCGCCGGCAGCCCTAGACTGCGCGGCCCGAGCGTCGGCTCGCTCGCATCTCAGCTGTCGCGCCACTGCCGCCATCCATGTCGCCGCACACCCCCTGGGACGCCATCGTGATCGGCGCCGGCGCCGCCGGCATGATGTGCGCTGCCGTGGCGGGCCAGCGCGGTGCGCGTGTGCTGCTGATCGATCACTCCGACAAGCTTGGCGAGAAGATCCGCATCTCCGGCGGCGGGCGCTGCAACTTCACCAACGTCAACACAGGTCCGGCCAACTTCATCTCCGAGAACCCGCACTTCGCGCGCTCGGCACTGGCGCGCTACACCGCAGCCGACTTCGTGGCCCTGGTCAAGCGCCATCGCATCGCCTTTCACGAAAAGCACAAGGGGCAGCTGTTCTGCGATGACTCCGCTGAAGACATCATCGACATGCTGCGCGCCGAGTGCGAGGCCGGTGGCGTGCGCTGGGCCATGCCGTGCAAGGTCCGGCGCGTTGGCAAGGCCTGTGAAGCGTTCGAGGTCGACCTTGAGCAAGGCGGCGAGCTGGGCGCGCAGCGCGCTCGCCGCGTGGTGATTGCCACCGGCGGGCTGTCGATTCCGAAGATCGGCGCCACCGACTTCGGCTTTCGAATCGCGCGGCAGTTTGGCTTGCGCGTCGTCGAGCCGCACCCGGCGCTGGTGCCACTGACTTTCGACGCGCAACACTGGGCGCCGTTTGTGCCGCTGGCCGGCGTGGCACTCGACGTGCAGGCGCGTTGCGGGGCGGCGCAGTTTGATGAAGACCTGCTGTTCACGCACCGCGGCCTATCGGGGCCCGCGATCCTGCAGATCTCCACCTTCTGGACGCCGGGTGCGCCGATCGAGCTGAACCTGGCGCCGCAGTTCGCGGGTGCGGAACTCGCCGATGCCTTGCTGGCGGCCAAGCGCGGCGGGCGGCAGGCGCTGCACACGGTGCTCGCGCAACTGCTGCCGCGCCGGCTGGCCGAAGGCTGGCTGGCGAGCCAGCACATCGACGGCACCCAGCGTATTGCGGATGCGGCCGACAAGCTGCTGCGCTCGCTGGCGCAGTCGCTCACGCGCTGGCCGCTCGTGCCCAGCGGCAGCGAGGGTTATCGCAAGGCCGAGGTCACGCGCGGCGGTGTCGCCACCGATGAGCTGTCGCAAACCACCCTGGAGAGCAAGCTCGTGCCGGGCCTGCACTTCATCGGTGAAGTGGTCGATGTCACCGGCTGGCTCGG
This sequence comes from Burkholderiaceae bacterium, assembly GCA_044346055.1. GTDB lineage: Bacteria > Pseudomonadota > Gammaproteobacteria > Burkholderiales > Burkholderiaceae_F > JALHMQ01. The sequence goes on from JBIIZX010000061.1 coordinate 4,234, forward strand.
TGGCTACAACTTCCAGTGGGCCTGGTCGTCAGGATACGCAGCGGGTGTTGCCATGGGCGCGCCGTAGCGGCCGAGAAGGCCGCCGCTCGAACCGCGCGGCCGCCATGACTCACTGCTGCTTGTTCCCAAGCTCGCGCCACAGAAACGTGAAGGTCTGTGCCCACATGCGGGCGGCTTGCTCATTGTTCGCGGCCGCACCGTGGCCGCCTTCGATATTTTCGAAGTACAACACGTCATGGCCCTGCTCGCTCATGCGCGCCACCATCTTGCGGGCGTGGCCGGGGTGCACGCGGTCGTCGCGGGTCGAGGTGTAGAGGAAGATGCGCGGGTAGCGCACGCCCTTCTTGACGTTCTGATAGGGCGAGTACTTCTCGATCCAGGCGCGCTCGTCCGGCTTGTCGGGGTCGCCGTACTCGGCTATCCAGGACGCGCCGGCCAGCAGCTTGTGAAAGCGCAGCATGTCCACCAGCGGCACCTGGGAGACCACGGCGCGAAAGAGTTCCGGTCGCTGCACCAAGGTTGCGGTGACGAGCAGCCCGCCCTGGCTGCCGCCCATGATGCCCAGGTGCGGCGGCGAACTGATGCCGCGCTTGATCACGTCTTCGGCCACCGCGGCCATGTCGTCCCAGGTGCGCTGCTTGTTCTCTTTCTGTGCTGCCAGATGCCAGGCCGGACCGAACTCGCCGCCGCCGCGCAGGTTGGCGACCACCAGTACGCCGCCCGGCTCGAGCCAGCCCTTGCCGAAGCTGCCCGAGTACCACGGCAGTATCGAAACCTGGTAGCCGCCATAACCGTAGATGAGTGTCGGATTGGTGCCGTCGAGCTTCAGTCCGCTGCGCATCACGACAAAGTACGGAATGCGTGTGCCGTCCTTGCTCACTGCCTCGTGCTGCACGACCGTGATGCCGGTCGCATCGAAGAATGACGGCAGGGACTTGAGCGTCCGGACATCGGCGGGCCGCTCGGCATCGCGCCGCTGCAAGGTGGTTGGCGTGGTGAAGCCCTGCACGGAGGTGAAGAACTCGTTGCTGTCCCAGTAAGAGCCGACGACGTCCGTGTTCGTGCCGGCCGGAAAATCCACCGCCGTGCGGATCCACTGGCCGTCGCGGCGGCGGAGAACCGTCAGGCGAGGGTTGACGTTGTCGAGCGAACTGATGAGCACTGCATCACGCGTGGTCGTGGTCGTCTCGATCACGTGGCGCGCAGTCGGCTCGAACAGCACGTCGAAGCGGCGCTCGCCGGCAAGAAAACGCTCGAAGTCGATCGCCAGCAGCGTGCCACCGGCGAAAGTGCGGCCGTCCACGGTCCACGGTTTGCGCGTGGTGACGAGCAAGAAGTTCTTGAAGGCCCCTGGCGTCGCGTCGCTCGGGATATCGAGCTTCACCAGCTTGCCGTCGCGCTGTACAAAGTGCTCGGCGTCAAAGAACGCATAGCCGCGCCGCACCCAGTCGCGCCGCTGGCCCGACTCGCGCTCTGAATACGCGCCCACTGCCACGTCGCCGGCCTGTCCCTCGTACACCGTGCGCGCTGCCGACAGCGGCGTGCCGCGTTTCCACTCCTTGACGATGCGCGGGTAACCCGAGGTGGTCATCGATCCGGGGCCGAAGTCGGTGCCAACCCACACCGTGTCGATGTCCTTCCAGCTCATGTCCTGCTTGGCCTCTGGCAGGGTGAAGCCACCCTTGACGAAGGCGCGGTCGATCAGATCGAACTCGCGCTGCACGCTGGCATCAGCGCCGCCGCGCGACAGGCCGATGATGCAGCGGCGATACGGCTGGCCCGACTTCTCGGGCCGCAGGCAATCAGCGCCCTGCCAGACCCAGTTCTCGTTCTCGCTCTTGGCCAGCGCATCGAGGTCGATCACCACGTCCCAGGCCGGCTGCGCCTTGGCGTACTCGGCGAGTGTCGTGCGGCGCCACAGGCCACGCGGATTGGCCGCATCGCGCCAGAAGTTGTAGTAGTGCTCGCCCATGCGCGTGACAAACGGAATGCGGTCGCGGCTGTCGAGGATCGACAGCAGCTGCTTGCGCAGCGGCTCGTAGCGCGCGGCGGCGGCGAACTCCTTCTCGGCCGTCGCATTGCGCGCGCGCACCCAGTCCAGCGCCTGGTCGCCGGTTACGTCTTCCAGCCACAGGTGGGGGTCGTCGCTAGGTGCTTGGGCAGGTGCTGGAACGGGTGCTTGTGCGGCTGCGGGCATGGAGGCGAGCATCGGAAGAAGGAGGGCTATCAGGAGCGCGGTGCGGAGCATGGGCTAGACCAAAGCGTGGCGGAAGCGCGGAAGATAGCCGGGTTCGATTGCGGGCAGGCAGTGATGCGACCGACAGCATCATGGTGACGATGAAGAGCGCCGCCCGTCGCGCCAGTCGGGGCCCCTGCAGACCTCAGAAAATCATCTTCAGCCCGGCAATCACCAGCACGGCCGCGAGCGCGCGCCGCAGCGCAGTGAGATCGAGCTTGAGCGCGCCCAGCCATGAGCCGATCAGCCCGCCAATCACCACCGCACCGACCCACAAAGGCAGTGCATCAGGCAGGTCGGGTCGGCGGGACATGAGCCCTGCCAGACCTGCGATGGAGTTGACGAGAATGAAGGCGGCGGTAGGCGCTGCAGCAACGCGCACCGTGGCCCATCCCATCAGCACGATCAGCGGCGACAGGAACACGCCGCCGCCAACCCCGGTGAGCCCCGACAGCAGGCCGATGGCCGCGCCAATTGCAATGCAGCCCGCCAGCGGTGGCGATGCGCGTGTATGCGCTGCCTGATCACGCCTTGCAGGCAGTGTGTCGATGAACAGGCGCCAGGACGAGTACAGCAGCACCAGGCCGACCAGCACGGCATGCGCCTGCGTGGGCAGATGCAGGCGGCCACCCAGATAGGCCATCGGGATCGAGCCGATCGCGAACGGCCAGAACAGGCGCCAGTTGGTGCCGCCGGTGTCGCGACCGGCGCGCCAGAACCGCACCATTGCAATGCTGGCGACCGAGACGTTCATGACGAGGGCCGTGGGGCGCAACATCTGCGGCGGCACGCCCATCAGCCCCATGGCCGCAAGGTAGCCGGATGCGCCGCCGTGACCAACCGACGAATAGAGGGTCGCGGCGACGAAGAACAGCGCCGCCAGGGCGAGCGAGTGCAGGTCCATGGACGCCCCTGGTGGCAGGTTTAGCTTGGTACGGCGGGTCTAGCTTGGCACGTACGCCAGCCGCACGTAGATCGGTGCAAACGGGCTCGCCTGCGTGATCTCGATCAGGCTCTCGCGGGCCAGCTCCAGCAGCGCGAGAAAGTGCACCACCACCACCGGCACGCCCTTGCTCGGATCAAACAGCTCGGCGAACTCGACAAAGCGCGCGCCTTGCAGGCGTTTGAGTATGAGGCTCATATGCTCGCGCACCGAGAGCTCCTCGCGGCCGATCTTGTGGTGCGCATACAGCTTGGCGCGCTTGATCACATCGGCCCAGGCATCGCGCAGCTCGACCACGTTCACATCCGGAAAGCGCCGCTCGCCGGTCTGCTCGATGGTCACCGCCGAGCGTACGAAGTCGCGGCCAGCACGCGGCAGATCATCCAGCCGTGCCGCCGCCAGCTTGATGCGCTCGTACTCCACCAGGCGGCGCACCAGCTCCGCGCGCGGGTCCTCGGCCTCATCACCCGAGTCGGCCTTTTTCACCGGCAGCAGCATGCGGCTCTTGATCTCGATGAGCATGGCGGCCATCAGCAGGTACTCGCCGGCGAGTTCGAGATTGGTGCCGCGGATCTGCTCGATGTAGGTCAGGTACTGCAGCGTGAGCGGCGCCATCGGAATGTCGAGCACGTTGAAGTTCTGCTTGCGGATCAGGTACAGCAGCAGATCCAGCGGGCCCTCAAAGGCCTCGAGAAACACCTCGAGCGCATCGGGCGGGATGTACAGATCGGTCGGCAGCTTGAACAGCGGCTCGCCATAGAGCTTTGCAAAGGCCACGCCGTCGACCACGTTCGGGGTCGAATCGACAGTCGCATCGACCACGGGCGGAAGGTCCGCCACCGCAGGCAGCGGCAAGCCGGGAAGAGCCGCCATCACTTCTTGGGCTCGCTCTGATACACGTAGCCCTGCTGCCGCACCCGCGCCTCCTGCCAGCGCTTGAGCTCGTCCCAGTCGAGTTGCTTGTCCCAGAAAATGGCGCGCCCCTCGCGCTGGCGGCGCTCCAGATCGGGCTGCTTGGCCTTCAGATCATTGAGAAACTCGGTGACGTCAGACTTGTATTCGGCCATGGCTCTTGTGCATGAGAATTGTTGCAACCGCGGCCCGAGGCTGGCGGCATGAAGGACGAGAACAGTCGGCGATTCTAAGCGGGGCGCCGGGTTGCGAAGCCGAGGCCAAGCGGCGTCACGCCTTTGGCGTCTGCCGGCCAACGCCTATGTTCAGGCAGCGACCGACGGCGCGGTGCGCGCACGCAGCTGGCGCGCCCGCGCAGCAGCGGCTGCCACAGATGGCAGCGCATTCTCTGCGCCCACACGCGTCATGAAGCCCGACCGCTCCAGCATGGTCAGTGGCTGCGCTTGAGCACCAGCGATCAACAGCTGACCATCGCGCCGCGACAGTTGCTTGCGCAGGGTGTCGATGGTCTCCAGACCCGTTGCGTCGAGGTACAGCAGTGCGGAGAAGTCCAGGATTAAAAAACGCGGCACGCTCACCCCGTGGGCGGGATCGGTCAGCGGCTCGAGCTTGCTCACCGCGCCGAAGAAGAGTGAGCCGACCAAGCGATAGGCCTGCACATCCTCTTCGGCCAGCGGCAGCGGCTCGACGCGCGTCAGCGTGCTGATGCGGTAGATGAACACCAGCGCCGCCATGGCCATTCCCACCTCCACGGCCACCGTCACATCGAGAATCACGGTCAGCAGGAAGGTCGCGAGCAGCGTGGCGCGGTAGGTGGTTGCAAACTGCCGCAGCCGCGCGAACTCCTTCCACTCGCCCATGTTGTAGGCGACAAAGAGCAGGATGCCGGCAAGTGCGGCCAGTGGCACACCCGCGGCCAGCGGCGCGGCCACCAGCAGCACGGCCAGCAGCGCCAGCGCGTGCACCATGCCGGCCACGGGACTGGTGGCGCCGCTCTTGACGTTGGTGATCGTGCGCGCCACCGTGCCGGTGGCAGGGATGCCACCCAACAGGGGCGTGATGAAGTTGGCGATGCCCTGCGCCATCAGCTCCTGGTTGGGATCGTGGCGGTCGTTGATGAGGTTGTCGGCCACGCGCGCGCACAGCAGGCTCTCGATCGCACACAGCAGGGCGATGGTGACGGTGGGTGCCAGCAGCTGCTTGACGAGCTCCCAGGAGAACGCCGGCAACGCAAAACCCGGCAGCCCCTGCGGAATGCCGCCGAAGCGCGAGCCAATCGTCTCTACAGGCAAGTCAAACGACGCCACTGCCACCGTTGCCAGCACGAGTGCCACGATGGTGCCCGGTAGCAGCGCCACCCAGCGCCGCCATCGCGGCGCCGTACCCAGCGCATAGCTCTTGGGCCAAAGCAGCACCAGCGCCAGCGAGCCTGCGCAGATCATCACGGCGTAGGGGTTGAGCGTGTGGGCAGCGCGGGCGAGGGTGCCGATTTGCGAGAAAAAGTCGGCGGGCAGCTTGTCGATCTGCAGTCCAAAGGCATCGCGCAGCTGCGACAGCCCGATCAGCACGGCGATGCCGTTGGTGAAGCCGATCACGATTGCCACCGGGATGTAGCGGATCAATTGCCCCAGCCGAAACAGCCCCATGGCAAACAGCAACACACCGGCCAGCATGGTGGAGATGAGCAGGTTGGCCAGCCCGTAGCGCTCGACGATCGCGTAGATGATGACGATGAACGCGCCGGCCGGCCCGCCGATCTGCACGCGCGAGCCACCGAGCGCCGAGATCAGGAAGCCGGCGATGATGGCCGTCACGAGACCCGCGTCGGGCTTCACGCCGCTGGCGATGGCAAAGGCCATTGCGAGCGGCAGCGCCACCACGCCCACCGTGATGCCCGCACCGATGTCCTTGATCAAGCGCTCGCGGCTGTAGTCGCGCAGGATGTCCAGCAGCCGCGGGCGAAAGCGGGCGAGTTCGTCAAGCATCAAGGACGCGGTGCGGAGGTCACAGGGAAGTCATTGTCCCCGCTCGCTTGCGCGGCCGGGTTTGCGGTTGCTTGATCGCAGTCAACAGGGGGCGTGGCACCAAGCCAGGTGCCCGGCGGCGTCCTGCTGCCTTCCTGCGCGCTTGAGTTCGCACGCGTTCCGTTCCAGCCGACATGACCGCGTGTTGTTACTTTGCGCCGCCGCGTTGCATACGGTGTGCGCACGTTGCCGCCCGGACGTCCTTCACCATGGGATCGCGTGCCGCGCCAGTCCGTTGCACAGTGTTGGTCAGTGTTGGTTCGCGGCACGCGAACCTGGAGGCAGCATGCGCGCTCAACCACCGGCAGTCCGAGCGATACTGGAGCGCACCGCGCGCCAATGGGGCATGGTCAGTGAGGACGCGCCGCTGCCGGCCCCGGGCACTGTCGTCACGCTGCCCGCGCGCAGCAAGCGCTTGCCGCAAGACGCTGCCGATGCGCAAGGGGTGGCGCTGCCAGTGGACTGATCAGCGAATTGAAGCGAGCGTGGTCAGCGGTTGCACCGCGCGTACTATTGAGCGTTCCTTAAATCATGACAACCAAAAGCGTTCTCGTGCGTTACACCGATATTTGGCAAAGATCGGGGGCATCGCATGGGGACGAAGCGATTGGACGAGGCA
>JBIIZX010000450.1:0-3255 GCA_044346055.1 Burkholderiaceae bacterium
ACGAAAAACCCACGGCTGAGCGCAAGCGCAAGAAGTCCGCTGCGGTCAAGCGCCACTACAAGCGCCTACGCAGCCAGATGTTGCCCAAGAAGCTGTACTAATCGCGGACCGAAAAGCCGTACTGACGGCGGCGGGCGGCGCACCACGAGCGCCCTCTGCAGGACTATCGTGAATGCGCGCCACATGGCGCGCTTTTGCTTTCTGACCTCCTATTTTTCTCGTTCTTGTTCGCCCACTCATCCGGCCCATCACCCATGTCGACCGCGCCACTCAAAGACCGCATCACCGAGGACATGAAAACGGCCATGCGCGCCAAGGACAGTGCGCGCCTTGGCGCCATCCGCTTCCTGCAGGCGGCCATCAAGCAAAGGGAAATCGACGAGCGCATAACGCTCGATGACGCTGCCATCATTGGCGTGATCGAAAAGCTCGCCAAGCAGCGCCGCGACTCGATTAACCAGTTCGAGCAGGCCGGCCGCATGGATCTGGCAGACAAGGAAAAGGCGGAGCTCGCGCTGCTGCAGGCCTATCTACCGCAGCAGATGACTGACTATGAACTCGTCGCACAGATCAAGGCCGTGATCGCCGCCCAGGCCGCCGCCGGCCCACAGGCCATGGGCAAGGTGATGGGCGCGCTGAAGCCGCTCATCGCCGGACGCGCCGATCCGGCGCGCGCCTCCGCGCTCGTCAAGCAGCTCCTGGCCAGCTGACAGCGGGCCCGAGCGCCAGCCCCAGCCCATGATCCCGCAGGGCTTCATCCAGGATCTGCTCGCCCGCGTCGACATCGTCGACGTTGTCGGCCGCTACGTTCAGCTCAAAAAAGGCGGCCAGAACTTCATCGGTCTGTGCCCGTTTCACGACGAAAAGTCGCCGTCGTTCACCGTGAGCCCGTCCAAGCAGTTCTTCCACTGCTTTGGCTGCGGCGCCCATGGCAGCGCAATCGGTTTCCTGATGGACCATCGCGGCCTGCCGTACGTCGATGCGATCAAGGAGCTGGCCCAGCAGGTGGGCGTGACTGTGCCCAAGGAGGCCCGCGGCGATGTCGAAGCTGCCAGCCGCGCTCGCGGCCTGACGGACCTGCTCGCACAGGCGGCGGAGTTCTACAAGCGTCAGCTCAAGGCGAGCCCCTTGGCCGTGGAGTACCTCAAGGGCCGTGGCCTCACGGGTCAGACGGCCGCGCGCTTTGGCCTGGGCTACTCGCCCGATGAGTGGCAGCCACTGCGCGCCACCTTCGAGGCTTACGACGATCCCCGGCTGGTCGAGGCAGGGCTGGTCATCGTCGGCGACGAGGGTAAGCGCTACGACCGTTTTCGCGGCCGCGCAATGTTTCCGATCCGCAACCGGCGCGGCGCGGTGATCGGTTTTGGCGCCCGCATCATGGGCGCGGGCGAGCCGAAGTATCTGAATTCGCCTGAGACGCCGGTGTTCCACAAGGGCGCCGAGCTGTACGGCCTGTACGAGGCGCAGGACGCGATTCGCACCCGCAAGCGCGCCATCGTCTGCGAGGGCTACATGGACGTGATCCAGCTGGCGCAGGCGGGCTTTGGCGAAGCGGTGGCTGCACTCGGCACGGCGGTGACCAATCAGCACGTCACGGCCCTGTTGCGCCTGACCGACCATGTGATCTTCGCCTTTGACGGCGACGCCGCCGGACGCAAGGCGGCGCGGCGTGCCCTTGAGGCCACCTTGCCCGTCATCACCGAGGCCAAGCGCGCCAGCTTTGTCCTCCTGCCGCAGGGCGAGGACCCGGACAGTCTCATCAAGACCCACGGCGCCGACGCCTTTGAGGATGAGTTGTCCAAGGCGCTGCCGCTGTCGCGCTGGTTCATCCGCTGCCTGGGCGAAAGCCGTGACCTGGAACTCGCCGAGGACTGCGCCTCGATGCAGGCCGAGGCGCGCCCGCTGCTCGAATCGATGCAGCCCAGCCCGCTGCGCGCGCAGCTGGTGCGTGATCTGGCCAGCGCCACCCGCAGCGTGGCCGACGATCTTGAGGCGCAATTCGGCCTAAAGAAGTGGCGCCGCATTGCCGAACGGCCGAAGTCGCACAACGTAGCGCGCATGGACGGGCTGAAGGAGCGCGTGCTGCAGACACTCGTGTCGTTTCCGATGCTGGCGCGCGAGTTCAACGGCGACATCGCCGCCGAGTGCCTCGAAAGCACAGCGACAATCGACCGCCAGATCGCCGAGCTATGGCGCGCCGCCACGGGCGGGGCGCAGGCTTCCAGCGGCGCGCTGATCGAGGCGCTGGCGGACAGCGAGTACGCCGAGACTTACCGCATACTGCTCACGCACGGCCTGGCGCTGGCCGATGACATGGATGCTGCCCGCGAAGAGCTGGCGGGAGCATTTCTTGCACTGGCCCGGCAGCGCGCCGAGGCCCAGCGCGCCCAGCTGCTTGCCCGTTACCAGACCGATCCCAATCCAGAGACCCTGGCGGCCTACCAGGCGGCCGACCGCGAGTACACGCAGCTGCGCCAGCAGGCGCCGCCGTCCGCCGCGCCCGGCCGTGCGTAGCGGACGGTGTCGCCAGTACGTGGCCGCTGGACAACGGTCTTTCTTGCAGCTTCCGCTGCTACAATGCCCGACTTTCTGAACGATCTGGCCGCGCGCTTGTCAAGTTCCGATACACCCGCGAACGTCTGTGGTTCGAAAGGGATGTCGAAAGTTGTGAGCAAGGTTGGATTCGATCCCGGGTTCCCACTCCCTGAGTGCAGTGATCCCGTGGCGCCGCGGGCCGCGCATTGACGATGGCATCACCGCTAGAGGGCGCCGGAGCAGTTCGAGCAGCACAGGCACTGTCGAGCAGATGCGCGATCTCGCCGAGGTCATCGAAGTCGCACGCCGGCGTCGGTTCTTTTTGCTGCTCGCGCATTTCATGTTCTCGATACATGTGAATGAGCCGGTCCGCCTTGGTTGCACCAGGCGGGCCCCGGCCTCATCCATGCATGAGTGCACGCGGCGCGTGGTCGAACGCTCGACGCGATGCGTGGTGGCGATGATTGTTGGCGTGATTGGGACGTGACGACAAGCCGCGATCAACAACCCGAGGTTTCCGCACAGCGGGCCTTGGCGGGCAGGCGGGTGAGGCAATGGTGAACAAACACATGGCGACCAAGAACAAGACAACGGTTGCGAAGGCAGCCAAGGCTGCGAGCAAGACGGTGACCAAGGCGGCGGGCAAGACGGCCAGCAAAGTCGTGGCCAAGACGGCCGTTGCCAAGGTTGCCGCCAAGCCGGCGCCCAAGGCTGCCGAGC
>JBIIZX010000451.1:0-3250 GCA_044346055.1 Burkholderiaceae bacterium
AGTCGATCTTGTCTTGCGTACACTTTGGCATCGGCGATCCTCGGTTGTCTGCAGGCCTCGTTCTCCTCTGACAACGCGCGTAAGCACGTGGCCGCTGACCTCATACTGGTGAAATATCCGGGCTAGTGCCGTCGATGCCGAACGTCAGCGGGCGCGAGGCGGCAACGGCATTGGTCGTCTCGGCTGGCAGGTGGCAAGGCAGCGAGGGAGCCACATCATTCTGGTGAAGCAGGGCCATGTGGCGTGGCTGTCGGTGCCCGATCACCGTGAGTTGGCAAACGGCACGCTGCGCAGCCTGTTGCGAGCCGCCGGGGTTTCTATCGAGGAGTTTGTGGCCGCTTGCCGATAACCGGCATGCGGGCGCGGCGTGGCTCCCCGCTTGCGCGGGGATGACACCGAGCGAGTGCCGCGGGCGGCAACGGTAACGGCTGGTGAAGGGCCAGGAGGGGCTTGCTTGAATTGGGCCCCGGCCTTCGCCGGGGCGACGGGGCAGCTACGCCGAGGAGCGCAGTGCAAGCTCCGTTGCGTTAAGCGGCCGCTTCAGCCGTTGGGTTGGAAAATTCCATCTTCACCCCCGCCAGCTCGATCAGGTCTTTGTCTTTGAGCGGATGGGCAGCGGAACCGAGGTTGCCGCCGTTGACGGTGGGGAACATCTCCCCTTCAACATGCGCGATGAAGTAGCCGGTGGGGCGGCGGGTGATGACTGCCACCTGGTGGCCGGGGCGGCCGATGGTGGTGAGTGCTTTGACGAGCGCCAGCTCGCGGCCGGCGTTGGCGCCGGACATGATCTTGATGACTGCGGCGCCCTCCTGCGGGTCAGCGCCGCCGCCGGGCTGGCGCACCTGGATGGTGGCGGGGCCGGGGCCGTAGAACTCGCGGCGCAGGGGCTGGCTGGTGTCGATGTCGACTTCGCCTCCTTCGCCGGTGCTGCCGTCGGTCAGAAAGCGCAGGCGGTACTTGCCGATCTCGACCGTGTCGCCGGGCTGCAGCAGGTGCTTCTTGACGGGCTGACCATTGACGGTGGTGCCGTTGGTGGAGCCTAGGTCTTCGAGGTAGGCGTCGCTGCCGGACTGGAAGATGACGGCGTGCTCGCCGCTGACGGCAAGATTGTCGATCACCACGTCGTTGTGCGAGCGTCGGCCGACTGTCGTGCGGTCCTTGGAGAGGTTGACCTCCCGCAGGACCACTCCGTCGAGACTCAAGACCAGTCGAGACATAGCTTGCGTCGCCCTTATTATTGCTGCGGCTGGCTGGGGCGCCGCGAAGGCTTGGCGGACCCCTGCAGGCGTTCTTGCTCACCGCCGGCCCGGCCACCGATGAAAGCGGCTAGATTTTGCCAGCGACCAGACAGCTTGACCATTGTGCCGCGATTTGCCGTGCGAGATCAACTGTGTCGCCAAGCATTCTGCAGAGATTCAGCCCGGCCTGATCGTGCAAATTCATGCGGCCGCCTCCGCAGCGGGTGCTGCTGCAGCATCGCCGCTCAGCTCTTGCTCCACCACGCGCACCAGCACCACTGAGGTGTTATCGCGCCCGCCGGCCTCGTTGGCCATGTCCACCAGCCGGCGCGCCACCTCGGGCAGATCAGGCAGGCAGGCGTTTATGAGCCCGGCGATCTCATACGGACCCACCATTTCTGTCAGCCCGTCGGAGCACAGCAGCAGCACATCGCCGGAGGCGACATCGTAGTCGTGCACCTCGGGTTCGATGTCGGCCCCGGCCCCCAGCGCGCGCGTCACGAGGTTCTTGGCCGGCAGCAGGCGCACCTCTTCTTCGGTCACCATGCCGGCGTCGAGCAGCTCTTGGCTGAAGGAGTGGTCGCGCGTGATCTGCACCAGTTCGCCCGCACGCATGCGATACAGGCGCGAGTCGCCGGTGTGCGCCACCCACAGCCGGTCACCGAGCAGCCACGCCACCACCAGAGTGGTGGCCATGCCTTCAAACGCGGTGCTGTTCTGTGCCGCACGAAAGATGGCCTGGTTCATGTCGGCCAGGCCTTCAATCAGCGCGCGGTGCGAGTCAAACGGCTGGCCGGCCTCTTGCGCCTCATGCAGGGCGCCCGTGAGTTCAGCCAGCAGCGTGCTCACGGCCATGGTGCTGGCAATTTCGCCGGCGTTGTAGCCGCCCAGCCCATCGGCAAGCAAAAACAGGCTGACGTCGGGTTCCGCGCCCACCGCGTCTTCGTTGAGCGGGCGCACAAGGCCCGGGTGGGTCTTGAGCGCAAAGTCGACGGTGAAGGTCATGGGGAATTAGTGCGGGTCTAGCAAAAAGGCGCCATGGGCAACAACCATACCCGAACCGTGCCGGTCGTCACGTCGCGCCGCCAGCCGGCTTGCGCCGCCGCTCGACCACCTTGGCGATCGCCACCACCAGCGCGGCGCCGGCCACGCAGGCTGCGTAGTAGATGGTTTTGTCCTGTGGCACCAATCCCACAAGCAGCTTGTCGCCCACGATCAGGCCGCCTGCAATCCAGCCGAGCAGCGCGCCGCCCAGCAACACGATGATCGGAAACCGGTCGAGCAGCTTGAGAATGATCTGGCTGCCGAAGACGATGAACGGAACGCTCACCAGCAGGCCGAAGATGATGAGCCCCGTGCGGTGCGATGGATCGGCCTGCTCCGCCGCGCCTGCAATGGCGATCACGTTGTCTACCGACATCACGAGGTCCGCGATGATGATGGTCTTGATCGCGGCCCACAGCTTGTCGCTGCCCTCCAGATTGGCGTGCCCGCTGTCTTCCGGTGGTGCAATCAGCTTCACGCCGATCCAGATCAGCAGCACGCCACCGATCAGCTTGAGCGCCGGAACATTGAGCAAGGCAACGGCGAACGAGATCAGGATCACGCGCAGAAATATGGCGCCCGCCGCGCCCCAGAAGATGCCCAGGCGACGGTGCTTGGGCGGCAGGTTGCGGCACGCAAGCGCAATGACCACCGCATTATCACCACCCAGCAGGATGTCGATCAGGATGATCTGACCGATCGCGGCCCACTCGAGACTGGCGAACCAGGCAAGGACGCCTTCCACCGTTGTTTCTCCTCCCGTTGCGTACTTTGTTCATGCGGCGCGCTGTGCGCACCGTGCGGGCCGCGTCGCCACGCGGCCCTGTGTTGTTAGTGACGGCTTGCGGCTGCCGCCCGTGAGTCGCCTAGAGCACCGACTTCAGCAGCGCGCCCAGTTCAGACGGGTTCTTCGTGGTGCGGATGCCGCAGGCTTCCATCACCTCGAGCTTTTCTTGTGCCGTGCCCTT
>JBIIZX010000452.1:0-3237 GCA_044346055.1 Burkholderiaceae bacterium
GCTGAACTGGACACCAAGTCCTACCCGAAGGGCATCACCGTCAGTGACGCCGACCTGGCAACCGTGCCCATCAAACGCGCAGCCTTCCATGGTGACTGGAACTACTGCATCGGATCAGGGTGAACGTGCAGCTTGTTTGCTAACGAGCCCTTAGCGACGATCATCGCGTCAAACGCCGCTGTGTGCCAGCCGATGAAGTTCTTGAAGTTGTCGCGCGCGCCGCGCAGCGCAAGCCACTGGCAGGTGCGGAAGGAATCAGCGCAGAAGGTGATGACGAGCGGCGCCTGCAGCACCATGTCCTGCTGCATATGCAGCTCGTACAGCGTGCGGCGGTTTGCTGCGTCGCGCGTGAGCATGACCGAGACACTGTTGAGGTAGCCGCTGGAGGAGCCGCCGGCAACGGCATCCGCCAGCACCGCTTCGACGAGGGCGGGGTCGACCGGATCGGGCTTGTACTTGCGGATCGAACGGTGCTGGCGCAGGAGATCAGTCAAATTGGCGGCGGTCATGCCGGCAAGTATCGCCGACCGCGGCGCTGTCTTACACGGCGACCGGCTCTGCCCTGACTTCGGTCACCGCTGGCCGCGCGGCCTTGATGAGATCCGACGCCTTCTCGGCAATCATCACCACCGGCGCATTGGTGTTGCCCGAAACCAGCGTGGGCATGACGGAGGCATCGACCACGCGCAGGCCTTCCACACCGCGCACGCGCAGTTGTGGATCGACGACCGAGGCAGCATCACTGCCCATGCGGCAGGTGCCGGCGGGGTGATAGATGGTGTCGGCGCGGGCGCGGATCGCCGCGCGGATCTCATCGTCCGTCCGCACGCCGCCGTCGTACAGCTCGCGCTGTGGATTGGCGCCATCGAAGGGCGCAAACGGCGCCTGCGCAAAGATGCTGCGCACCAGCTTGAAGCCGCAGACCATCACCTCGATATCATCGGGGTGCGATAAAAAGCGCGGGTCGATGATGGGCGCCGCCTGCACGTCGGCCCCCGCCAGGCTCACGCTGCCGCGGCTCTTTGGCTGCAGCGCGCAGGCGTGGCAGCTCATGCCATGGCCCCAATGAAAAGTGCGATTGTGGTTGTCGACCATGCCGATCACGAAGTGCAGCTGCAGATCTGGGCGCACCAGATGCGGCTCGGTGCGGACAAAGGCGCCAGCCTCGGCAAAATTGGAGGTGAGCACGCCGCGCCGCTCCCGCCGCCAGCGGCTGATGGCGCGCATGAGTTTCACCGCGCCGGGCAGCGAGAAGCCGAGCAGATCGGTGTTGTCGACGCGCCGGTTGATGACGATATCCAGATGGTCCTGCAGGTTCTGCCCCACGCCGGGCACATTGGCGACCAACGCGATGCCGTGCTGCGCGAGGTGCTGCGCCGGGCCGATGCCCGAGACCATGAGCAGCTGCGGTGATTGCAACGCGCCGGCCGCCAGCAGCACCTCGCGGCGCGCGCGTACGCTCTGCTCAGCTCCACCCTGCACATAGCGCACGCCCACGGCGCGCTTGCCTTCAAACAGGATGCGCGTTGCCAGCGCATCGGTGAGGATGACCAGGTTGCTGCGGCTGCGCGCCGGCTCAAGATAGCCGCGCGCCACGCTCCAGCGCTCGCCATTTTTCTGTGTGACCTGATACAGGCCCGCGCCCTCCTGGGTGGCGCCGGCAAAGTCGTCATTGGCGGGCAGGCCCGCTTGCGTGGCCGCCTGCACGAACAGAAGTGCAAACGGATGCGGGCTGCGCAGGTCCGCAACGTTCAGCGGACCGCCGCTGCCGTGCAGTGCACTGGCGCCGCGCTCGTTGTTTTCGGCGCGCATGAAGTACGGCAGCACATCGTCCCAACCCCAGCCAGCAGCACCGAGCGCGGCCCAGCCGTCGTAGTCCTCGCGCTGGCCGCGCAGGTACACCATGGCGTTGATGGCGGATGAGCCACCCAGGCCCTTGCCGCGCGGCTGGTAGCCGATCCGCCCATTCAAGCCCGGCTGCGGCACGGTGCTGAAGGCCCAGTTGCAGGCATTGGCACGCATCACATGCACCGCCGCACCCGTGGGGACGATGTTGAGCAGCGAATCGTTGCGGCCGCCGGCTTCCAGCAGCGCCACGCGCAACTGCGGGTCTTCGGAAAGCCGCGCGGCCAGCACGGCGCCACCGGAGCCGCCGCCAATCACCACATAGTCGAACTCCATGCACGCCTCCCACGGTCCGCCTGCGCGGGCGAACCTCGTATCAGCCGATTGTCGCCAAGAGCAGCGGCCGTGCGGGTGTGGCAGGCGGGCTTAGAGCAACTGCTCCAGCGCTACTTGGATGCGAGGACGGGCTTTGACAACGTGCTTCAGCGCTGCGCCTGCGCGCGGCGTGTGGGCTTGATTGTGCGTGTAGCGGTTGCGGTTGCTTGTGCGTCTGCGTGTTCGTTGCGAAATCACCTGGCCGTAGCGCAGGTTAGTGCAGCGTCAGCGGCTGCGTCATGAGACCAGAGTAGCTGTTGAGAAACTCGTCGACCTCATCAGCAGTCGGTTCGCCCTCGATCAACGCCTCCACATTGGCGCGGAACACCTCGGCGTCCTTGCCACGCAGGAAGATCTCGCGCCGCAGGGTCTTGTCCATGATCTCGAAGCCGCCCGCGGCAGCCGGGCCGGCGGTGGCCAGGCTTACGGTCGCGTCCCCGGGAAACTCGACCACGCAGAACTGCTGGCTGTTGTAGATCATGTTCATGGTTGCGCTCGCCTTGGTTTCGGTGGGGTAACCGGCTCGATTGCCGACAGGCCCTTAACGTCAATTTCGGTGCCCCAAGGCAAATCTCAAGGGGGTGGGGCAGGAACGAGGCAATGAACTGGGCGCCGCAGCGACCGGGCCAAGACGAAGTTGCAGGCTCAGCTGCCGTTGAGAAAGCTGCGCAGCGCCATGCTGAAGGCAACTGACTGCTCGATGTTCGACAGGTGCGCCACATTGACGAGGCGCTCCAGCCGGGCGCCGGCAATCGCCTGCACGATCTCCTCGCCCATGGCTGGCGGCGTGCTGCGGTCCTCATCGCCCACGATCACCAGCACCGGGCAGCCAATGCCCTGCAGTCGACCGGTGAGGTTCAGGCGCGCGATGGCCTGCGTGCTGCCAACATACCCGTTGACTGGCGTGTTGCGGATCAGCTCGCCGATGCGGTTGACCACGTGAGGGCGCTGCGCACGAAACTCAGGCGTGAACCAACGCTCGAGCGTGCTGGCGACCACCGCCTGCATGCCGGTGGG
>JBIIZX010000062.1:0-10879 GCA_044346055.1 Burkholderiaceae bacterium
CAGCAGCGCATCAATGCACCGGTTACACCATCAGAAACGCCCAAATGGCACGGTCACTTGCTCCACCAGGCCCATACAACAGTGACTGGTGAAACATCCGGGCTAGAGATGATGCCGAACCTCGTCGTGCTCCCTCCCCTTCAAGGGGAGGGTCGGGGTGGGGATGGGTCTCCGTGCGGCGCCCTTGAAACCCATCCCCACCCCTTCCCCCTCCCCTTGAAGGGGAGGGGAAATGTTGTGCGCGCTGCGCACGAGGGATAAGCATGGCTGCCATCTTCGAACCCATAGCGCCGCGCCCCGCGCCAATCAAGACCGAGGGACTGATCCCCTGGATCAAGTTCAATCTGTTCGGCAACTGGAAGAGCAGCGTCACCACGCTCGTCCTGCTCGCGCTGGCGGTGTGGTTCCTGCCGGGCCTCATCAACTGGGCCATTTTTTCCGCCGTCGTGAAGCCCGATGCCGATGCCTGTTCTGCGGCGCGCGGCGTGGGCGCCTGCTGGGGCGCGATTGCCGAGAAGTACCGGCTGGTGATCTTTGGCCGCTATCCATTTGACGAGCAGTGGCGGCCCCTGGTCGCGACCATCGTGATGGTGGTGATGCTGGTGGCCAGCTGCATGCGCCCGCTATGGAGCAAGTGGCTGATCGTCGCGTGGCTTGCCGTGCTGGCTGTGTTCTTCGCGCTGATGCTGGGCGGCGTGTTCGGCCTGCAGCGCGTGACCACCGACCTGTGGGGCGGCCTGCCGCTGACCATCATGCTGGCCACGCTGTCGATCGCCTTTGCCTTTCCGCTGGCCATCGTGGTCGCACTCGGCCGCCGCTCGGACCTGCCGGCGATTCGCACGCTGTGCACCGTGTACGTGGAACTGGTGCGCGGCGTGCCGCTGATCTCGGTGCTGTTCATGGCGAGCTTCATGTTTCCGCTGTTCATGCCGCAGGGCCTGACCATCGACGTGCTGCTGCGCGTGCTGGTTGGCATCACGTTGTTTGCCGCGGCCTACATGGCCGAGGTGATCCGCGGCGGCCTGCAGGCCATCCCCAAGGGGCAGGTGGAAGCGGCGCAGTCGCTTGGCATGTCCTACTGGCAGACCCAGCGCAAGATCGTGCTGCCGCAGGCGCTGGCCATGGTGGTGCCCGGCATCATGAACAACTTCATCTCGATCTTCAAGGACACGTCGCTCGTGACCATCGTGTCGCTGTACGAGCTGACCGGCGCCACCGGCCTGGCGTTCAACTCGGATGCCGACTGGCGGCCGTACAAGATCGAGGCTTACCTCTTCATCACCGCCATTTATTTCACGTTCTGCTTTGCCATGTCGCGTTATTCGCTGTGGATCGAGAAGCAGCTCAACCGCAGTCGTACGCGTTGAAGGACCGCTCATGAACGCCGCCGCCCAACCTGCCGCCGACCCGATCATTGTCTTTGACAAGGTCAACAAGTGGTACGGCAACAATTTTCACGTGCTGCGCGACATCCAGCTCAACGTGCGGCGCGGTGAGCGCATCGTCATCTGCGGGCCTTCGGGCTCGGGCAAGTCGACGCTGATCCGCTGCATCAACCGGCTGGAAGAACACCAGCAGGGCCGACTGGTGGTCGATGGCACCGAATTGTCCGACGACATCAAGGCGATCGAGAAGATCCGCAAGGAAGTCGGCATGGTGTTCCAGCAGTTCAATCTGTTTCCGCACCTGACGGTCCTGGAGAACCTCACGCTCTCGCCCATGTGGGTGGGCAAGATGCCCAAGCGCGAGGCCGAAGAGCGCGCCATGACCCAGTTAAGGCGCGTGCGCATTGCCGAGCAGGCCAGCAAATACCCGCTGCAACTGTCGGGCGGCCAGCAGCAGCGCGTCGCCATTGCGCGGGCGCTGTGCCTCACGCCTAAGATCATGCTGTTCGATGAGCCCACCTCGGCACTCGAGCCGGAAATGATCAAGGAAGTGCTCGACGTGATGATCGAACTCGCCAAGGGCGGCATCACGATGATCTGCGTTACGCACGAAATGGGCTTTGCCAAGGCCGTGGCCGACCGCGTGATCTTCATGGACCAGGGCCAGATCGTCGAAGAGAACACACCGACCGAGTTCTTCAACAACCCGAAGAGCGATCGGACCAAGGACTTCCTGTCGAAGATTTTGGGACACTAGCTCCTTCGCTTTGCGTGTACGCGATGGCTTCGCCATCGCACGTGCACGCCAAGCGCTCGGGAGTGTTTGAAATCGGTGGCGGAGCCACACGATTTCAAAGGAGGTGGGCCTCGCGCTGCGCGCTTGGACCACGGTGTGCGGCGCCGCGGCCTGCGGCCGCTCTGCCGCACTTGACCGCTTCGCGCTTTGCGCTCGCTGGCTCACACAAAAGTTTCGTATTGACCCACGACGCTCGGCGCGGCGGTCGCGGTGTGGGGTGCCTCGCGCAGCGACGTCAGGCGGCGGGCGTTGAAGTTGCGGAGTGCGGCGGGCCGGCAAGCATCGTCAATAGGCTGCCGCCGGCGAACGTGCTGCACGGCGATTCAAGACCATCAAGCCCGCAAGCCACAACCGTCAATCAGTGACGCCCGCCGCCGACGAGAGCGGAGTCGAGGTACCCCGCAGCGCGACTGCCGAGCAAGCGACGCGCGCGCCGGTCGAGCAATGCAGCGACCGCAGCATTGACGCCCGCTGCTGACGAGCCCGAAGTCGCGCTTGCCCGCATCGCTAGTGAAGCGAAAGTGACGCTCAGCGGCGACGCCTCCAACCCGCACGAATGTGAACCTGTTCGCCCGAGCGTTGTATGCAACGCGACCCGCCACCGCAAGCCCGGCGTCACTGCGCATTTCCCCTCATAATCCGCGCCTCTCGCCGTTCACGCGGACTGCCACATGTCCATTGCCACTGCTGCGCCCACTGCCGTTGGCCGCAACGCAATCCTCCCTTACGCCGTCACCATTTTCCTGTCGGCGTTCCTGTTGTTCCTGGTGCAGCCGATCATCGCCAAGCAGATCCTTCCGTGGTTTGGCGGCTCGGCGGCGGTGTGGACAACCTGCCTCGTGTTCTTTCAGTCCACACTTCTGGCGGGCTACGCCTATGCTGACCTGACGCACAAGCTCGGCACGCGGCGGCAGACTTATCTGCACATTGCGCTGCTGCTGCTGTCACTGCTCGCGCTGCCGATTTTGGCGAGCGAATCCTGGAAGCCGCAGGGCAGTGAAGAGCCGATTGGTCGCATCCTCCTGCTGCTCACCGTCACCATCGGCCTGCCGTACTTCCTGCTTTCCACGACCACGCCGCTGCTGCAGGCCTGGTTTGTCGGCCGCTTTCACGCGGCCGTGCCCTACCGGCTGTTCGCGCTGTCCAACTTCGCGTCGTTGCTGGCGCTGCTCGGCTTTCCGGTGCTGTTCGAACCGAGCTTTGACCTGCGTCAGCTCGGCTGGGGCTGGTCGGCGCTGTACACCCTGTTCGTGATCCTGTGCGCTGCTACTGGGCTCGCCTCCGTGCGACTGGCGAGCGCGAGCGGCGCGACCGAGGCCGCCGCGACGCCTGCCTCCACCGCACCGCCGCCGGCGCTCGCAACACAACTGCTGTGGCTGGCGCTCTCCGGCATGGGCTCGGTGATGCTGCTGGCGGTGAGCAACCACGTGACCCAGAACATCGCCAGCGTGCCGTTCCTGTGGGTTGTGCCGCTGTCGCTCTACCTCATCACCTTCATCCTGTGCTTTGATCATCCGCGCTGGTACGTGCGGCCGCTGTTCGTCGTGCTGCTGCTGGTGCTGGTGCCGCTCATGGCCGCCAATATCGCGTCGCTGCACGTCTCGCTGCCCGACTGGCTGTCGAATGCGACCGAGGCGTTGCTCGGCCGCTCTGCTGGATTCATCATGCTGGTGGCGCTGTTCATGGCGGGGTTGTTCGTCGCCTGCATGTTCTGCCACGGGGAACTCGCGCGGTTGAAGCCAGACCCCAAGTACCTGACGCGCTTTTATCTGATGATGTCGGTGGGCGGCGCGCTCGGCGCGGTGCTGGTGGCGATCGTTGCGCCGCAGACCCTGGATGGCTACTTTGAACTGAACATCACGCTGCCCCTGCTGGCGCTGCTCCTTGTGCTGCGCACCCAGGGACTGTGGAAGATCGCGGCGCTGGTGGTGCTGGTGCCCAGCGTGTACTACGCCTACACGGGGGCCAAGGACTACTCGGCCGGCATGCGCGTGATGGAGCGCGACTTCTACGGCGTGGTGCGCACGCGCGATCGCAGCGTTGATGGCGTGAGCTATCGCGCGATGTATCACGGCGGCATCATCCACGGTGGGCAGTTGCAAGGCCCGGAATACAAGAACGTGGCGAGCGACTACTTTGGCCCCGGCTCGGGCTATGGCCGCATGTTTACCGCGATGAACGAGTTGCGGCCGCAGCCGCGCAAGATCGGGATCATCGGCCTTGGTGCGGGCGTGGTGGCGGCCTACGGCCGGCAGGACGACGAGATCGTGTTCTACGAGATCAGCCCCAAGGTGATCGACATCGAGAAGAAGGATTTCAGCTTTCTGCGCGACACACTGGCCAAGGTGGCGCCGGTCGTGCTGGGCGACGGGCGACTGTCGCTTGAAAGGGAAGCGCCACGCCAGTACGACGTGCTCGGCATCGACGCGTTCTCCGGCGATTCGATTCCGATGCATCTGGTCACGCGCGAGGCAATGCAGCTGTACCTGAAGCACATCAAGCCCGATGGCGTGATCGTGTTCCAGGCCACCAACCGCTACATCGACCTGCTGCCCGTGATCAAGCGCCACGCCAAGGACCTCGGCCTGCATGCGGTGCTGGTCTCCGACAGCCCGGGCTCATCCACCGGCGCCGACTACTGGCTCAGCTCCACCGACCAGGTTCTTGTCACGCGCGACAAGGCGCTGCTGGAGCATCCGCGCCTGAAGGAAGCGATCAGCGAGATCAAGGACCGCGCGGACCTGCCGACCTTCACGGACGCGCATCACAATCTGTTCCGCATCCTCAAGTAGTCGCTTTGCTTGTACGCGATCGGCTGCGCCGATCGCACGTGCACGCAAAGCGCTAGGTTGAGTTGAAGAGCGCTGGCGAAGCCAGACGCTTTTCAAGTGGATGTCCCTCGCGCTGCGCGCTTGGGACATGGTGTGCATCCCCGCGGCCGGTGGCCGCTTGGGCTGCACTCGCTGCTCGCGCTTCGCGCTCGAGGCTTGGGTCCTACAGAGTAATTCCACTTCCATTTCATTCGGACAACGAAGGCACGTCATTCCCGCGCAAGCGGAAATCCAGCGTCGTTCGCGAAAGCCGCTAGGTTCCCGCTTTCGCTGGAACGACAACATTGCCTTGAAGATCTGGAAATGGAATAAGACGCTTGGATCAGCCTTCGCCGTGGCTGCCTGTCCACCACTCGCCTTTCAGCTTCGCCGCGAGGAAGTCGATGAACGTGAGCACCCGCTGGTTCACGAGCTTGGGTGGCGGGCGCAGCGCATGGAAGGCCAGCTGGCCGCCACACTCAGCCGCAACATCGCCCGCATCGGCCACATCCAACTCGCCGACAACCCCGGGCGGCACGAGCCGGGCACGGGCGAGATCAGATATGAGTTCCTGTTCGCTCATATGACGCGCTCGGCTATCGCGGCTGGGTTGGCTGCGAGTACAAGCCGCAAGCCAGCACGAGCGGCGGGCTGGGATGGCTGCGTCGCGCGATGGCAACGGCGCAACTGCGAGCGGCGTGACTGCGGGGGGCGTATTGCTCGCGGCCCGACTTTGCACTGACCGACTGCGAACTGACCTTCTGCGCGCGGCCTCATTGCGCGCTGCCTTGTTTCGCGGCGTGATGACGGCCGAGCGCGCAGGCGTGATCGGCACCGAATGCGGCTGATCGTCGGCCCGAAGCCCGCCCAGATCACCCGCCGCGGAGCGGCCCCTAGCCGCAACACTGTTCACTTTAGCAGGTTCGTCTGCCTCGCCCGGGCTTGCCACCAATCGCTTGGCTCGAAAGACACCGGGTTCCCGCCTGCGCGGGAACGACGTGCGGTGCGATGCGAAAAGTATTGCGCCTAGCCGCTATCCTCACTCGATGAACATCGCACCGCAGGCCCTGCTGCTCGAAAGTTTTCACGCCGCGGTCGCTGCCGCTGATCCGCTGCAGATCGTTGCTGCCCACCTGCCGCCACCGCCCTCAGGCCATGTTCTGGTGGTCGGTGCCGGCAAGGCTGCGGCGAGCATGGCAGCGGCGGTTGAGGCGGCATGGCCGCAGGTCGCGCTCGACGGGCTTGTCATCACGCGCTATGGCCACGCGCTGCCCACGCAGCGCATTCGTGTGATCGAGGCCGGGCATCCGGTGCCCGACGAAGCGGGAGAGCTGGCGGCGCGCGAGATCCTGCAGCGCGCGCAAGCGCTCGGGCCCGGCGACCTGCTGCTGGCGCTGGTGTCCGGCGGCGGCTCGGCCTTGCTGTCGCTGCCGGTGGATGGCGTGCCGATGGCCGACCTGAAAGCCACCACGCGCGAGCTGCTGCGCAGCGGTGCGCCCATCGAGCAGATGAACGTGGTGCGCAAGCACCTGTCGCAGATCCAGGGCGGGCGGCTGGCGCAGGCGGCCGTTGCGGGCGGCGCGCAGGTGCTGGCGCTCGTCGTCTCCGACGTCACGGGCGATCAGCCCGGTGACATTGCTTCCGGCCCGTGCGCGCCCGATCCTTCCAGCTACGCCGACGCGCAGGCGATCCTGCAGCGCCACGGCTGCGCGGTGCCGGAGAGCGTGCGCGCCCACCTGGCCCGAGGTGCCGCGGGTGCGGTGTCGGAAACGCCCAAGCCTGGCGATCCGCTCTTCGCGCAGGTGCGCAATGTCCTGATCGCGACCGCGCAAGCCAGCCTGCAGGCTGGGGCTGGCGTGTTCGAGCGCCACGGCGTGCGTGCCGTGATCCTCGGCGACACCGTCACCGGTGAGGCGCGCGAGGTGGCCAAGGTTTACGCCGCCCTCGTGCGGCAGATCCGCCAGCACGGCACGCCCTTCGCACCGCCCGTGGCACTGATCTCCGGCGGCGAATGCACTGTGACGCTGCCGCCCGGTGCCGGCACGCAGGGCGCGCGCGGCGGCCGCTGCACCGAGTTCCTGCTCTCGCTTGCGCATGAACTGCAGGGCGAGGCAGGCGTGCACGCCATTGCTTGCGACACCGACGGCATCGACGGCTCCGAATCCAACGCCGGCGCCTGGTGGAGCGCCGAAGCCGCTGCTTGTGCCGCCGCCGCTGGGCTGACGCCCGCCGGGGCGCTCGACCGGCACGACGCCTGGGGCTATTTCGCTGCCGCCCAGAGCTTGGTCGTCACCGGGCCGACCCGCACCAACGTCAACGACTATCGGGCGATTCTGATCCTGCCTGACAGGCGCTAAGGCCGCCCTGAGTGGCGGGCGGCGCGCTCTACGGATACGCTTCGTCGCCACGGCCCGGCCGGTCGTCAGCGCATGGGTGCGGCCCGTCGCGGTCGGCGGCCGTGCCGGGGCGCAACACCGGACAATGTCATGCTCGCGGCGCTACGACCGTCGCCCCAACCTTCGAACCAGGACCACCATGAGAACACTCCGCAGCCTTCTGCTCGCCATCGGCGCCACGGCAGCCGGCCTCGGCGCAGTCACGCCAGCCTCGGCCCAACCCATTCCGATTGCCGACCTGTTCCGCCCACCGGCCTACACCAACCCGACCTTGTCGCAGAACGGCCGCTATTTCGCCGTGTCAGTTCCTCTGAACGGGAAGATGAACATCGCGATCGTGGACCTGGAGGAACGCAAGGTCTCGGTCATTACCAATGAGCGCGTGTTCGACATTCTGGGCGTGCGCTGGGTCGGCAATGAGCGGCTCGTGTTCTCGTTGGGCCAGTTTAATTCGCCCACGGGTGCCGGCCGCTTCGATGGCGGTGGTCTGTTCATGATCAGCCGCGACGGCAAGGAGACGCGCCGCCTGTCGCCCACGGTCCGCGAGCTGCGCAACAGCGGCCAGCTCGTCTTTCGTGGCTACGACCTGCTGCGGACGCTGCCGGGCAACGACGAGGAAGTCCTGGTCACGGGCAACCAGCGCGACGCCGAGAGTCTTGACGTCTATCGGATGAACGTGCGCACCGGGCGCACCGTGTTGCTGACCGAGCGCAGGCCGGAGCGGATCTATGCGTACGTGCTCGACAACAACAACGTGCCACGCGTGGCCCGGGCTTACGTCAAAGACAAGTATGAATTCATCATTTACTACCGCAAGGATGCGCAGTCGCCTTGGGAGCAGATCGCGCAATTCGACGGCACCAAGGGTCCTGTGCTGTTGCCGTTGGCCTTCGAGGCAGACAATCAAACGCTGCAGGTGGCTTACAACGGCGACCGGCCCACGATGGGCGTGTTCCGTTACGACCCAAACACGCGCAAGCTCGGCGAGCTGATCGCGCAGCATCCGCGCTATGACATGGGCGCAGATGCGTCGGGCGAGGACGTTCCTGGGCCGATCACCGACTTTAAGACCAACAAGGTCATTGGCTACTCGGTGGCAGCCGATAAGCCTGAAACGGTCTGGATTGACGAGGACTATGCCCGCGTGCAGAGGATGATCGACGCCACGCTTAAAAACACGCGCAATGTGTTCTCCAGAACTCCCGCCGGTGACTCGCTCCTCATCACGTCATATTCCGATCGCCAACCGACCAAGTGGTATTTGCTCGACGAGAAGAAGCGTACGCTCGAGGAACTTTTTAGCAGCCGCCCCTGGCTCAAGCCGGAGCAGTTGGTCGAGCAGCGTCCGTTCCTGTTCAAGACGCGCGACGGACTCGAGATCCCCGGTTATTACTTCCTGCCGAAGAACTATAAGCAGGGCGACAAGATCCCGACCATCGTGCATATCCACGGTGGCCCGGCCGCACGTGCCGACTTCTGGGGCGGCGGTTTTGGCGTGCTCGAGGGCCAGTTGCTCGCCTCGCGCGGCTATGCGGTGGTCGTGCCCAATTTCCGCATTACGCCGGGGCTGGGCAGTCGCATCTTCTATGCGGGCTTCGGCAGCCTCGGCCGGCAGATGCTCGAAGATCACGATGATGCAGCCAAGTGGGCCATTGCCGAGGGCTTTGCCGATCCGCAGCGAATCTGCATATCGGGCGCGAGCTATGGCGGCTACGCCACCTTAATGGCACTCGCGCGCTTTCCGGAGACGTTCCGGTGCGGTATCTCAGGCCTCATGGTCAGCGATTGGCCGCTCCTCCTCACCTCGCCGGCTGGCGACATCTCGGGTAACGAGGCCGCGGTGAGCCAGTTTCTGGCTATGGCCGGCGTGAAGTCGATTCGCGAGATTCCTGGCGAGATCGGTCCGGTGAACCTTGCCAACAAGATCAAGCAGCCGCTGCTGATTTACGCCGGTGAAGACGACATTCGTACGCCGCTTGAGCAGACCACGCGCATGATTCGTGCCCTGGAGCGTGCCGGCAACAAACCGAAGGCTGTCATCATCAAGCCGCAGGAGGGTCACGGCTTCGGCAAGACAGAAAACAACGTCGAACTGTACGAGGCGGTGTTCAAGTTTCTCGAGGAGAGCATTGGCCCCGGCAGCAAGCGGCCAGCCCAGTGAGAGTGAGCAAGAGGAGGAAACGGCCCACAACTGCGGGCCGTGTTTCAGTTGTATTGCAAAGACGCCGGACCCCGCTTTCGCGGGGATGACACCAGCCGGGTCGGTCCGGAGCGGTTGCGCTGCCCTTGCTCGTCATTTCCGCGCAAGCTTCAGCGCTCCCACGGCGGCGCTGCCGCCGCGTCCAGCCCGTACAAGGCCGCCGCACGGCGCGCCAGCGCTGGATCGATCGCCGACAGTGCCGCCACCGCAATCGCGTGGCGATCCACTTCAAAGTGCTGCCGCAATTCCACCCGCAGGTCGCTGCGGCCAAAGCCGTCGGTGCCCAGGGCGATGAAGCGGTCGCGCACCCACGGGCGGACCAGATCCGCGAGCGCGCTCACGTAGTCGCTGGCTGCCACCACGGGGGTGCCGTTGGCGGGCAGTTGCTGTTCAACCCAGGCGGTGCCGCGCGACTGGCCCAGGCGACGCTGGCGCTCCAGACCCATCGCTTCGCGCCGCAGTTCGGTGAAGCTCGTGACCGAGTACACGTCCGCCTGCACGCCGAACTCGGACTCCAACAACTGCGCAGCAGCCAGCGCCTCGCGCAGGATGGTGCCGCTGCCGAGCAGCCGCGCGCGCGCCGCGCCCTTGGCGGACTGGCGCAAGCAGTACATGCCGCGCAGGATGCCCCCAACCAGCTCGGAGCCACCTCTCGCACTGTCCTTCGCCGCGACGACCGGGGAAGGGCTGGGTGAGGGGTCCGCAGCATCGCTGTGCGCAGCCGTTCGCGCCCACGGCGCGGGCGGTTGCGCGTAGTTCTCGTTCATCACCGTGACGTAGTAGAAAACATCTTCCTGCGCGCGCAGCATGCGCTGCACTCCGTCCTCGAGAATGACCGCCAGCTCGTAGGCGAAGCAGGGGTCGTACGCGCGGCAGTTGGGCACTGTGCTCGCAATCAGGTGGCTGGTGCCGTCCTGGTGTTGCAGGCCTTCACCCGACAGCGTGGTGCGGCCCGCGGTGGCGCCGAACAGAAAGCCGCGCGAGCGCGAGTCGGCCGCGGCCCAGATTGCATCGCCCACGCGCTGGAAGCCGAACATCGAGTAGTAGATGTACATCGGCAGCAGCGCGATGCCGTGCGCGGAGTAGCTGGTGGCGGCCGCCACCCAGCTGGCGATGGCGCCGGCCTCGTTGATGCCTTCTTCCAGGATCTGGCCGCTGGTTGCTTCCTTGTAGTAGCTGACCTGGTCCGCATCCTCCGGCTGGTACAGCTGGCCCACCGGCGAGTAGATGCCCACCTGGCGAAACAGGTCCGCCATGCCGAAGGTGCGCGCCTCATCGGCAATGATCGGCAC
>JBIIZX010000063.1:0-10876 GCA_044346055.1 Burkholderiaceae bacterium
TCACTGTAGGAACCCAACCGCAAAACGCACCCCGGCGGCATGCGTCAACCGCTCACGATAGTTGTCGCTGAGCGCTCAAGATAATTGTCGCCCGCCATTGCGACAGACGCAGCAACTGGCTGTAGATCGCCGGGTTCGGCCGTTTCGGCGGCGTGTCTGTGGAAAGACAACCGCAATGCGGACGCTTGGGCTGCGGCGTCCATACACATGGCAGAGATGGTCGATCTCGAACGGCGACCGTTGAACTGCGCGGTGCCGACAGGGAAGGTTGCTGCACTGACGTCTCCCGAATCGAATCTGAAGCTGTGACCTGCGGTACGTGGTTAGCGACCGATGCGTCTTCCTCGGAACAACCGAGGGCATCTTGATCGACCGCCCCGAGTCTTGACCGTTGCAGTGTGTCCGGATGACTCAGACGCTGCTGTGGAGCAATCGGCACTTTGCTTGTCGACCATTCACATAGGTCCTCGCGTACAGCAACGCGCTGACACTTGGATATGGCGACGACGGGTCAGCAGACCCGTCAAGTTCGTCCGCCGCTTGCAATCGCAGCGCGCTGCGCCGTCCGACGCTCTGTCCGAAGGTGCGATGAGCGAGGAAGCGGGACGCCGCCGCGTCGGCCGACACCAATCGGTGGCGGCGCCACCCAACCGCCCGACGCGCGTGCGATCACGGGCCTTCTGACCAACGAGCCGCGCCCGTAAAGGCACGGCGCACTAACTTGGATGCCTGATCTTGTCCTACGCGCCTGCCGTGCGGCCTTGCACGTTCGCTCGTGAATACGCTGCACGGTGGTGGCCGAATCGTCGCGCGCACAGCGCGACCGCGACGCCTAAGGTGCACGCTGCGTCGCAGGCATTCGCCAGCGTGCACAACAACTCACCACCGGAGGTTGCATGGCCACGCTAATCGGGCAAGTCATTCTCTCTTCATCCCAAGTTCGCCCGGCCGAGACCGTGCGCGTCGAGGTCCTTGGCGATCCGGCCGCGCCGGCCGACAAGACGATTGCGCAAGTGTTCATCAATGCCACGCTCGGCGCGGTGCAATACCTACAGTTTCCTACCGCGGGCGAGCGCCGCTTGCGCATTGTCGCGATCGCCGCCGACGGCAGCCACGACGAACGGATCGCGACCGTCAAGGTGGTTGGCGCGCCGCTCACCTTCCCGTCGTTCAAGGAACGCGAAGACATCGCGATGATCGGCGTCACCCAGGCGCCGGGCCAGCCATACGAGGCGGTGCTCACACTCGGCTCGTTCGTCGATGCGCGCCGTCCGCCGCGTCTGAATCCGCCGGGCGTGGTGGGTGCTGCTAATTCGTCAATCGCCATATTCAAGCCCAAGCGCATTGCAGCCGCGTTGGCGTCCACTGCCCAGGACAAGCCCCGGCGCAAGGCGCTGGAGGGGTACGTCGCTCACCACGCGCGCACGGTCCTGCAGACGCAGACGCGTACCTTCGAACGCATGCGCAGCGATGCCTGTGCGACCACGCGGCCGGCCAAGGGCGAGCGCGCGTCGCGTCCGCGTCCGCGCCCGCGCAAGCTCGTGCGCGAGACGATCTATGACCTTGGCCAACTCGACCTGGCGGCCTTAGCCAAGGGCTTGCACACCGAAGGCACGCCGCAGTACGAGTGGGATTTCGGCGACGGCACCAAGACAGTCACGCGAACGCCCACCACGCGGCACGACTACTTTGCCAAGATCGACCACGCCGCAGGGACCGGGCAGTTCGTGGTCACTTGCAAGGCCCTTCACGCGGGTGTGACGGTCAGCCGTACCCTGACGATTCAGTCTGCGTATGCAATGTGCAAGCGCACCGGCAAGGTCGCCCCGCATGTGACCTCCGATGTGTTCGCCCACAAGCGCCACAGCCGGCTGACCGCCTCGTTCGTCGTGTACAACGTCGAGGCACAGCCGCTGACGCTGAACCAGGTGTCGATCAGCCCGCATCAGAATGAGCCGGCAGCACTGGCATTGCCGCGGCCGTTTGTGCCGCTCGGCCAACCGATTGTTGTGGCGGCGCGCGGCCAGTCGGTCGTGACGCTGAGCGTGCCGTTCGTTGCTGGCAACCCAGGCACGGGTGAAGTGCACTACCAGGCGACCGGCTTCACCGCCATCTACGGCGGGCAGGTCGGCGACCTGCCGGTGCGCTTTTCGGTGGTGTTCGATGTGCCCGTCGCCGAACAGAATCTCAAACCGCAGTCGCTGCCAGGGCCGCAACTGCCGGAACTGAACCGCAAGCCTTGGCCGTGGGAGATCGTGCAAAGCACGATCTCCCAGCTGATCAATCCGGCCGACTCGGTTCTAGGCAAGGACGAGGTAGTCATCGACAGGCAAACGGGCACGCTGGCCGTCGCGCTCCACTCGCTGACACCTCCGAGCGCGGCGGTGCGCGCGCAGGCCGCGGTGCTCGCGTACAGCATGACGACCGCCGCTGGCAAGGTTGCGCTGGATGCACGCCAGTTGCAGCGCCAGCAGATCCAGGCGCGACCGCCGGTGGTGGATCGTCCTACTGATCTGACCTTTGCACCCAAGCCGCTTTTCGGCGGTGGCTGGGGGCAAGCCAACGAACCCGGCGCAGGCGCCTTCGGCGGTGCGATGTACGCACTGATGGGTCCACCGCCGGCCGGTCCCGTGGCTGAGAACGAAGTTTGCGAACCCGACAATCTCACTGGACTGCAACTCGCGCTGGCTGAGGAGGAGCAACTCGTCTGCCAACTGACCACCGAGGAGATGGAGGTCCGCCTGCCGGCGCGCTGGGGCAACGCGCGCAAGGGCGACATCCTTCTGTCGCCGGGTGGCAGCGGCATTATTGGCGGGCTGATGCTCAACGTCACACCGCCGCAGTGGTATAGCCACAGCGGGATCATGACGCGCAACTTCGATGAGATCACGCACAGCACCGGTTCGCAGAAGCGGGTGATGGATCACTTGATCGGCATCTCGCCAGGCAGCGACGGTTTCGAGCCGAGCGTGCTGAAGTATGTGTGGCCGGGCGCGATCCGCCAGACCGTCGAGGCCTCAGTTCACGGCGAAGAGTTCAGCGATCCCGAGTACGACGCCAAGTACACGATCTCTGCCTTCGGCTCGTACACGATCGGTGTCACCCACAACGACCAAATGCGCATGATTCCCCCGCTGGTCCTGAAGCCCGATCCGTTGCTGGAAACGCCGGCCGTGCGCTCCGCGCTGCACGCGATCGCAGATGACGCCGCTGCCAACGCGGGCACGCCGAGTGTCAAGTCCAAGTACCACTATCGCTGGTACTGCTACACCGACCCCCGAATTGGCCAAGGCCCAGTCGAAGGTCCCGCCGCCGGTTGGGCGGCCGGCACTCGCCCGTCGGTGTGTTCTTCCTACATTTGGATGATGGCCAAGGGCCGCGGCGCTACTCTGGAGACCAATCAGGCCTTCGTCTTCCCGGCGGATCTCGAAGCCCCCGATCTCGCCGCCGGCGCGGCAGTGCGGCCGCAGACCAATGACGGCTTGTACAAGTACTCGGCGCAAGAGCGCCTGAACGCCGGTAACTGGTTGTACAACGAGATCTGCAATCAGGCCTATGACGAGGCGGGCTGGTTCGGCACGCTGCTGACCGACGGGCCGGACGACGTCGCCAACCAGTTCCTCAACGCCTTCGAGAACGACGACGCCGACGGCAAAGATAGCGAGGACTGGCAGCAGGTCGAGGACGCCGACGCTGTCTCACCCGATGACATGCTGTGGTGGGATGGTCCTGAGCGTGGCGGCTTGTACGGCTTTGCCGAGCCAGCCAAGTACATCGAGCCGCGCAACGAGACTTACCGCGTCAGCCGCTGGAAGAAAGTCCTTAATCGCGGCACTGTCCGTGGCCGCGTGCTGCACGCCGGCCAACCAGTGGCCGGAGCGCTGGTGCAGGTCTACGAGAGCAAGAACGACTTCAGCGACGCTGCTGGCCAGTACGAGCTGCGCGATGTGCCACTCGGCCCGTACACGCTGACCGCGCAGAAGGTCATCGACAACGTGCTCTAGACCGCCGCGCTCGCCATCGTGGTTGACGCCGAAAACGAAACCTTTGACATCTCCCTGCAAGACCCGCCTGAGCGCTTCCGCAGGGCCCAGGTAATGCTCGACTTCTGGGGCCGCGACGACGAGTGGGGTGACGACGAGTTCACTGACCCCGGCGCCGAGTACTTTGAGGTAGCGCTGTCGCCTGACCAGCTGACGCACACGACCAGCCGGACCTACCGCTGGGGTGGTGAGCTGCGCGCCGAGTACCGGATCACCTTCCGCCTGCTTGTCAACAACACGATCGACGTGCAGATCGACGGCAAGCTGTATGAGGGCACTTCGGAAGACACGGGCGACCTGGACGGCCTGGGCTCGACCAACCTGCAAGTGCCTGTAAACCAGACACAAGCGGCTACTCTGTCGATTACCAACACGGAGGAAGATGACCCCGACGAAGGTCGCTTGGCAATATCGGTCCGCAATATCCGCAGCGATGCCTGAGGCCGATGGACGCGCCGACGTTGCCACGCGCGACCTACGGTAAAGCGATGCGCCGGTCCGCACAATGAGCGGGCCGGCGCTCGCGCGCGACGCGAGTGAGGGTTGGCAACAAGGTCCAACGACGAGCGGCTTGCCGCGTCGACCGAGCGCGACCGTGACCGGCTTCGGGCATCGCCTTGAAAGGTCACAAAGCCCTGTTTTTGGATGCACGGCCGTTCGTCTGGCCATCCAAAGTCTCCGCGTGCGCACCAAGTGCTCGGCGGGAAGAAGCAGCAATATGGAAGTAGCTTGGCAGCGCGCAAGAAGTCTGAGGGTGTGACGCGATGAACAAGACCGTGTACATCGTCTACGTCGTCATCGTGGTGCTGGTGGGCACCGCGGTCCTGCAGGCCTTCGACCGGGACGACCCGCGCAGCACGAGCACGTCGTATGGCGGCTCGCGCAGCGGCTGGTCGAGCGGCGCGCCGCGGTCGAAGTGAGCAAACGCGATCAAGCGGAGGAGTGGCGATGACCGGCTACGAGTATGAGGTGAACATGAACATAGAAATTCAAACTCCCTCAGCAAGGGCTTTGACCAGCCACCCGCGGCCGTAGAGCGGGAGCGTCCGTGCGAAGCGTGTCGCACACCAGGGCGCGCGCAGCGCGCGAAGGAAGGAGGCGCGGCGCCAACGAGTCGCAGACGGCCACTACGGCGCCGGCGTACCCCGTCGCAACAACTCTCCCAGCGCCACCCCCGTATGCGTATTGCCAAGCGCCAGCTCCTGCGGCGAACACTGCGCCACCAGCTCGCCGCCGGCGGTGCCGCCTTCGGGCCCAAGATCGATCACCCAGTCGGCCTCGGCGATCACGTCCAGGTTGTGCTCGATGACCACCACCGTGTTGCCGGCATCGACCAGCCGGTGCAGCAAGCGCAGCAGCTTGTCGACATCGGCCATCGACAGGCCCACCGTGGGCTCGTCGAGCACGTAGAGCGTGTGCGGGGCCTGGTAGGCGCGGCCGGTGCGTGTCAGGCCTTCGTCCATGCGCACCTTGACGAGCTCGGTGACGAGCTTGATGCGTTGCGCCTCGCCGCCGGAGAGCGTGGGCGAGGGCTGGCCTAGCGTCAGGTAGCCGAGCCCCACGTCCTGCATCAGCTGCAGCGGCCGCGCGATGGCCGGGCTGTTCTCGAAGAATTTGACCGCGTCATCGATCTCCATGGACAACACGTCGCCGGCGCTCTTGCCACGCAGGTGCACGCCCAGCGTTTCGCGGTTGAAGCGCCGCCCGCCGCACACATCGCACACCACCTTTACATCGGGCAGGAAGTTCATCTCGATCGTGCGCAGGCCCTGGCCTTCGCAGGCGTGGCAGCGGCCTTCGCCAGTGTTGAACGAAAAGCGGTTGGCGGCATAGCCGCGCATGCGCGCCTCCTGCGTGTCGGCAAAGAGCTTGCGGATCGTGTCCCAGAAGCCGACGTAGGTGGCAGGACAAGAGCGTGGCGTCTTGCCGATGGGGGTCTGGTCGACTTCGAGCACGCGATCGAGTGCGTTCCAGCCGTCAATGCCCTCACAGCCATGCCAGTCGCTGAATTCTCGCTGGCCGCGTGGCGGCAGCACGACCGGGCCCTTCTTGCTCTTCTCGTAGGGCGCGCGTGGAAATGGAGTGGCCACCGCGCGCTGCAGATTGGCCAGCAGCACGTCGCGCGCCAGCGTGGACTTGCCGCTGCCCGATACACCCGTCACAGCCGACAGCCGCCCGAGCGGAACCTGCGCCGTTGTTTTGCGAAGGTTGTGCAGCGTGGCGCTGCGCAGCGTCAGCCGCGGCGTGTCGCAGTCGACCGCGCGGCGCGGCTGCGGCGGATGTTGCAGCGGCTCACGCAGGTACTTGCCGGTGAGCGACTCGGGTGCGGCCATGATGTCGGCCAGCGTGCCCTGCGCGACCACGCGTCCGCCGCGCACGCCGGCGCCGGGGCCGATGTCGATCAGGTGCTTGGCGCGGCGGATGGTGTCTTCATCGTGCTCCACCACCACCAGCGTGTTGCCCTTGCCCTCCAGCCTGGACAGCGCGTTGAGCAGGATGCGGTTGTCACGCGGATGCAGGCCGATGGTCGGCTCGTCGAGCACGTAGCAAACACCCTGCAGATTGGAGCCGAGCTGCGCCGCCAGCCGGATGCGTTGCGCTTCACCGCCCGACAGCGTGGGCGCGGCGCGATCGAGCGCGAGGTAGCCGAGCCCGACCTCCTGCAGAAAATCCAGGCGCGAGCGCACTTCGGCCAGCACATCCTGTGCAATCTGCGCGTCGCGGCCACTTAGCTGCAGGCCGGTGAACAGAATCTTGGCCTCATCCACAGACCCTGCGGCAAGCTGCGCGATCGAGCGGCCTTGCCACTGCACTGCCAGCGCGGTGGGATTGAGGCGCTGGCCGCGGCAGATCTCGCAGGGCACCGCCTCGCCTTCAAACCACGCGTTCCAGATCGTCTCCTCGCCGCTTTGCTGCTCGTCAAAGCCGGTGAGCTTCAGGCCCGTACCAAAGCAGCCAGGACACCAACCGTGTTTGCTGTTGTACGAGAACATGCGCGGATCGGGCTCGGGGAACGAGCGGCTGCACACCGGGCAGGCCCGCTTGGTCGAGAACACGCGCTGCTGCACGTCGGACCAGGACACATCGGGCGGCAGGGTGACGGGCTTTCGACTCGGCTCAGCGCCGGGGGAGGTGTGCGGCGCCGGGCAGTGCGCTGCCCACACCTTCTCCAGCGGGCCGATGACAGTGACAATGCCGTGGCCGAAGTCGAGTGTCTGCTGCAGGCAGTGGCGCAGCTGTCCTTCATCCTTGGCGCTGATGACCAGATCAGCCACCGGCAGCTCGATCGTGTGCTCGCGAAAGCGATCGAGCCGCGGCCATTTCGCGGTGGGCAGCCACTCGCCATCGACTCGCAGGTGCGTGTAGCCCTTGTTGGCCGCCCACTTGGCGAGGTCGGTGTAGAGGCCCTTGCGGTTGACGATCAGCGGCGCGAGCAGGCCGATATGCACGCCCTTGTAATCGCGCAGCAGTTGCGCGGCAATCGCGTCAAAGCTCTGCGGCTCAACCGGCACGTGGTCCTGTGGGCAGTACTGCACGCCGAGCTTCATGTAGAGCAGGCGCAGAAAGTGATAGACCTCGGTCATCGTCGCCACGGTGGACTTGCGCCCGCCGCGCGAGGTGCGCTGCTCGATTGCCACCGTGGGCGGAATGCCGTAGATCGCATCGACATCCGGCTTGCCCGCCGGCTGCACGATCGAACGCGCGTAGGCGTTGAGCGATTCGAGATACCGCCGCTGCCCTTCGTTGAACAGGATGTCGAAGGCGAGGGTGGACTTGCCGCTGCCTGACACGCCGGTGATCACCGTGAAGGTGTCGCGCGGGATATCGACGTCAATGCCCTTGAGGTTGTGTTCGCGCGCATGGCGCACGCTGATGACGTTGCCGAGATACGGCCCGTCTGCGGCCAGCCCAGCCGCCGCCTCGGCCAGGAAAGGCAGTGGTGGCTCTGCTGCGTTGAGCGCCGTGCCGCGTGCTAGTTCTGCCTCGTACTCGCGTAGCGCCCGCCCGGTGTGCGAGCTTGCGTGCTCCATCACCTGCCACGGCGTGCCCGCCACCACGATCTCGCCGCCGGTGTCGCCACCCTCGGGGCCAAGATCGATGATCCAGTCGGCAGCGCGGATCACATCGAGGTTGTGCTCGATCACGATCAGCGAGTGGCCAGCCGCCAGCAGCTTGCGCAGCGCGCGCATCAGCTTGGCCACATCATCAAAGTGCAGGCCGGTGGTGGGCTCGTCGAACAGCAGCAGCGCACCCTTGCGGGCCAGCTTGCCGGCCACCTGCTCGGTGATGCCGCTCTTGGCGGCATCGGCGAGAAAGCCTGCGATCTTCAGCCGCTGCGCCTCGCCGCCCGATAGCGTGGGCACGGGCTGGCCGAGCTTGACGTACTCCAGGCCCACGTCGGCAATCGGCTGCAGCGCGCGGATCACCTCACGGTCGGCGGCGAAAAAAGCAAGTGCTTCGCTGACGGTCAGATCGAGCACGTCGGCCACCGAGAGCTTGCGGCCGCGTCGCACGATCGACACCTCGAGCACTTCGGGCCGAAAGCGCTTGCCGTCGCAATCGGGGCAGCGCAGATAGACGTCGGAGAGAAACTGCATCTCCACGTGCTCAAAGCCGTTGCCGCCGCACGTGGGGCAGCGGCCGTCGCCGGCGTTGAAGCTGAACATGCCGGCGGTGTAATTGCGCTCCACCGCGAGCTCGGCCTTGGCAAAGTGCGCGCGAATGCAGTCCCACGCGCCGACGTAGCTGGCCGGATTGCTGCGCGTGGTCTTGCCGATGGGGCTCTGGTCCACCATTGCCACGTCGGCCAGGTAGTCATCACCGAGCAGCCGCGCATACGCGCCCGGTGTCTCGGTCGACTTGCCCTTGGCCTTGCACAGCGCTGGATACAGCACATCCTGGATCAGCGTGCTCTTGCCCGAGCCGGAGACTCCGGTGACGACCACCAGGTGATTGAGCGGCAGTTCGACGTTGACGTTCTTGAGGTTGTGTTCACGCGCGCCCTCCAGCAGCAGGCGCGGCGTGTTGGGGCGTACGTTGCGGGTGGCGTAGCCATCGGCGGTCAGCGCGGTCACCTCGACCTGCTTGCGGCCCGACAGGTACTCGCCAGTGAGCGTGCTGGCCTGCCGGATCTCCTCGGGCGTGCCGTTGAACACAATGCTGCCGCCGCGCTCACCCGGGCCTGGCCCGAGGTCGATGATGCGATCGGCCGCCAGCATCACCTGCGGGTCGTGCTCGACCACCACCAGCGAGTTGCCGGCATTGCGCAGTCGATGCATCACTTCCACCACGCGATGCATGTCGCGCGGATGCAGGCCGATCGACGGTTCATCCAGCACGAACAGCGTGTTGACGAGCGAGGTGCCCAGGGCGGTGGTCAGGTTGATCCGCTGCACCTCGCCGCCGGAGAGCGTGCGGCTCTGGCGGTCGAGCGTGAGGTAGCCGAGGCCGACGTCGCACAGGAATTTCAGCCGCGCGCGAACTTCGTCGAGCAGCAGTTCGGTGGCGTCATCCAGCAGGCCGGCGAAGCGGATGCGGTCGAAGAAGGTGCGCACGCGATCCAGCGGCAGCAGCATGAGGTCGTGCACGGACAGGCCGGGCATGTCCTGCAGCACCGCGCTCGACCAGTGGGCGTGTACCGGCTTGTAGCGGGTGTAGCTGCCATCGCCGGCCAGCGCCGCATCCGCATCGTCCTTGGCTCCCACCCGCCACAGCAGCGCATCGAGCTTCAACCGGGCGCCGCCACAGGTGGTGCAGCCCGTGTAGCTGCGATAGCGCGACAGCAGCACGCGGATGTGCATCTTGTACGCCTTGCTTTCCAGCCAGGCGAAGTAGCGCTTGATGCCGTACCACTCCTTCTGCCACTTGCCGGTCCACTTGGGCTGGCCCTCGACCACCCACTCGCGCTGCTCGGGCTTGAGCAGCCGCCACGGCGTGTCCAGCGGCACATCAAACTGCGGCGCGTGCTTTTCCAGGTCGCGCTGGCAGTCCTCGAAGCTCTTGGTCTGCCACGGCTTGATCGCGCCCTCGCGCAGCGTCTTGCTCTCATCGGGAATCACCAGCCCTAGGTCGAAGCCGA
Source organism: Burkholderiaceae bacterium (assembly GCA_044346055.1). Lineage (GTDB taxonomy): Bacteria > Pseudomonadota > Gammaproteobacteria > Burkholderiales > Burkholderiaceae_F > JALHMQ01. Next base: position 10,123 of record JBIIZX010000063.1, read on the forward strand.
TCACCCGGCCAAAGCCGCGGCAGGACTCGCAGGCGCCCAGCGGTGAGTTGAACGAGAAGGTGCTGGGATTCGGCTCGGCGTAGTGGATGTCGCAGTCAGCGCAGTGCAGGTCGTCGCTGAAACGAAGCAGAAAATCGGGGTCTGACCCCGATTTCTGGATTGCGGCATCAATTCGGCCGCCGCCGAAGCGCAGCGCCGATTCGATCGCTTCCATCACGCGCTGGCGTTCGGTGCCGGCCCACTTGAAGCGGTCCTGCACGACGTCGAGCACCTTGATCGCAGCGCCATCGACCAGCGCCACGCGCTCGCCGTGGATGCGCGTGTAGCCCTGCGCCTCGAGATTGGCGCGCACTTCTTCTTCCTTGAAGTTCTTCGGCACCTTGACGGGGAAGGTCAGGGTCACGCGCGCGTCTTCGTGCGGCGTGCAGTGGCGCGCCAGGGAATCGAAGATCGACGAGGGGTCGTCGCGCGTGACCTCCTTGCCGCAGCCGCGGCAGAACAGGCGGCCGGCGCGCGCGAACAGGAGCTTCAGGTGATCGTTGAGCTCGGTCATCGTGCCGACCGTGCTGCGGCTGGTGCGCACCGGGTTGGTCTGGTCGATGGCGATCGCCGGCGGCACGCCGTCGATGCGATCGACCTGCGGCCGGTCCATGCGGTCGAGGAACTGGCGCGCGTAGGGCGAGAAGGTCTCGACGTAGCGCCGCTGCCCTTCGGCATACAGCGTGTCGAACACCAGCGAACTCTTGCCGCTGCC
>JBIIZX010000453.1:0-3226 GCA_044346055.1 Burkholderiaceae bacterium
CGCGTGCCGCCGTGGCGGTGGGCGTGGCTGGGCTTTTCATGGAAACGCACCCCGATCCGAAGAACGCCATGAGTGACGGGCCGAATGCAGTGCCGCTGCACCGCATGGAAGCGCTGCTGAGCACGCTCGTCGAGCTGGATCGCACGACCAAGAAGAATGGCTTTTTAGAGAACGACTTCAACTAGGGCTTCAACCAGGGATCCCCATGGCACCTGCATTTGTGTTCGTCACCATGAAGGTGAACGATGCCGACAAGTACAAGGAGTACATGGCCGCCGCGCCTGCCGCTGTGATGGCCTTTGGCGGCGAGTACGTGGTGCGTGGCGGCCGCTACGAGACGGTGGAAGGCGACTTTGCGCCGGCGCGCATCGCCATGCTCAAGTTCCCGAGCTTCGAGCAGGCCAAGGCCTGGTACGACAGCGAGCAGTACCGCGCGGCGCGTGCCAAGCGCGTCGGCACCACCGAGTACTTCAACATGACGATCGTCGAGGGCGTGTGATCGACTGCTCGGATTGCTGATTGCGGATTGCGACACCCAGCGCCGCTTTCGCTCCATGCCCATCGTGCCCTTGTGCCTCCAACGTAGCCCGCGCAGATCGCCCGGCGACACTTAGCGCAATCCTCAATCCTCAATCCTCAATCCTCAATCCTCAATCCCCATCCAAACATGTCCGCCATCGTTGACCTGATCGGCCGCGAGATCCTCGACTCACGCGGTAATCCCACTGTCGAGTGCGACGTCCTGCTGGAGTCCGGCGTCATGGGCCGCGCCGCCGTGCCCAGCGGCGCTTCCACCGGCAGCCGCGAGGCGATCGAGCTGCGTGATGGCGACAAGGGCCGCTACCTGGGCAAGGGCGTGCTGCAGGCGGTGGAGAACATCAACACCGAGGTCTCCGAGGCCGTGATGGGACTGGAGGCCAATGAGCAGGCGTTTCTGGACCGCACGCTGATCGACCTCGACGGCACCGAGAACAAGTCGCGCTTGGGTGCCAACGCCATGCTGGCAGTGTCGATGGCCGTGGCCAAGGCCGCGGCCGAAGAAGTGGGGCTGCCGTTGTATCGCTACTTTGGCGGCTCCGGGGCGATGCAGATGCCGGTGCCGATGATGAACGTCATCAACGGTGGCGCGCACGCCAACAACAACCTCGATCTGCAGGAGTTCATGATCATTCCGGTGGGTGCGCCGACCTTTTCCGAGGCGGTGCGCTACGGCGCCGAGGTGTTCCATGCACTGAAGAAGCTCATTGATGCGCAGGGCATGAGCACGGCGGTCGGCGACGAGGGCGGCTTCGCACCGAACGTGAAGAACCACGAGGCTGCCATCCAGCTCATCCTGCAGGCGATCGACAAGGCGGGCTATGAGGCTGGCAGCCAGATCGCCATCGGCCTGGACTGCGCCGCCAGCGAGTTCTTCAAGGACGGCAAGTACCACCTTGCAGGCGAGAACCTCACGCTCGATGCCAAGGGCTTTGCGCACCTCTTGGGCACCTGGTGCGACAAATACCCGATCATCAGCATTGAAGACGGCATGCACGAAGGCGACTGGGACGGCTGGTCGCACCTGACGCAACTGCTGGGCAAGAAGGTGCAACTGGTGGGCGATGATCTGTTCGTCACCAACACGCGCATCCTGCGCGAAGGCATTGCCAAGAATGTCGCCAACTCGATCCTCATCAAGATCAACCAGATCGGCACGCTCACGGAAACCTTCGCCGCCATCGAGATGGCCAAGCGCGCGGGCTACACGGCCGTGATCAGCCACCGCTCCGGCGAGACCGAGGACAGCACGATCGCCGACATCGCCGTCGGCACCAACGCCGGCCAGATCAAGACGGGCTCGCTGAGCCGCTCGGACCGCGTTGCCAAGTACAACCAGCTGCTGCGCATCGAGGAAGACCTGGGCGACATCGCCAGCTACCCGGGGCGCGGCGCGTTCTACAACCTGCGCTAGTCACGCATGCGCCTTGTTGTTCTTGTCCTCGCTGTGCTGCTGCTTCTGATCCAGTGGCCGCTGTGGTTCGGCAAGGGCAGCTGGCTGCGCGTTGCCGAGTTACAGAAGCAGGTCGATGCGCAGCGCGCCAGCAACGGCCAGCTCACCGCGCGCAACGATGCGCTGGTCGCGGAGGTTGCGAGCTTGCGCGCGGGGCGTGAGGCGATCGAGGAGCGGGCGCGCTATCAACTGAACATGGTGCGCGGGGATGAGGTGTTCTTCCAGGTGGTGACGGGTGCCAACGCGCCGGCGGTGCCGGCCATGGCTGCGGAGCCTAGAAAGAAGGCGCAGTAAACCGCCATGGCGCGCGCTGAGGGGCGCGTGTCGGTTGCTGTGCGTGGATACAGCTGCGGTTCGATCGTCGCCACACGCTGCTCCGACTCAAGCTCACCGACTCAAGTTCACCGAGTCAAGCTCACCGAGTCGAGCTCACCGAGTCGAGCTCATTGAGTCGAGCTCACTGCTAGTAGCCCGGAACCAACCCTTGGAGAAATCCACGGATCGTCTGTGCGTCGATCACATAGTATTGTGTGTCGGCCCTCGGTGGAACCGAGCGCCCATCCTGAGTGTGCATTGAGCCATCTGAAAAACGGCCGTTGATCCCAACCAAAGCGCCGTCGGCGTTGAAGGTGCCGCCTCCGCTCGAGCCTTTGGCCAAGCCACGCGAGAGGCCCACCTCATAGCTGCCGATCAACAGGCGTGAAAGGTCTTGATTTTTTGGGTCGAGGTCGCGCGTTACGGTCGCCAGTGTTGCGTACAGACCCGTACCGCGAGGGGACAACAAGAATGCGTTATCGCCGCGCTTCGGGAACCCCGCCTGCAACACCGGGGCACCGATTGGCACTTCGTCAGTAGCCAGAGGTGCCACCTCAAATTTCGCCATGGATCGAACCCGTACGACCGCGAGATCAGCACCAATGCTCAACCAACACGTATTGTTCTTGAGCACGACACCTTCGAGACGCTGACCGTCCGGTGTGACGACTTGCACGTTGTTGAATGGGCCCACAACGTGCGCATTGGTGAGAATGAAGTAATCGTTGCCCTCGCCTTTGAGACCAACGATCGCGCCTACGATCACGCCTGAGCCATCGCCCACCTTGACGACTGTGTCTCGTGCCGTTTCGACGGCGCGCAAGAGCGGTGGCTCGGTTGCCCTGGCCCGGTGCGCTACCGGTCCCGCAAGTGGCCCGTTGGGTGATGCGGGCGCGTCTGGCGGCTCAGTGGTCACTACCG
>JBIIZX010000454.1:0-3217 GCA_044346055.1 Burkholderiaceae bacterium
CCCGGCGGGGCCCAAGATGGCCAACCATTTTGCCCCCCGCCCGCCCCCGGGGCGACGGGCTCGTGAATTGACGCAATGATCGGCAAAGAGAATGAGACCCGCCGGCGCGTCTGGCCGCGAGTTTGGCCGCGCGTATGGCATACGACGCGTGTGAACAACAGGAACGGCGTGGCATGGAGCACGACGAAGAACGCGACGAAGCAGAACGCAACGAAGCAGAACGCAACGAAGCAGAACGCAACGAAGCAGAACGCAACGAAGCAGAACGCGGCGATGCAGCGCGCGACGATGTAGAACGCAACGAAGCAGAACGCGACGAAGAAGAGCTGCGTCGACTCGACGCGCGCCTGAGCGGTCAAGGGCCGGCGCGCTGGGACCGCTTCTATGCCGACCGCGCGCGCCCGGTGCCGTTCTTCGGCCGCGCGCCTGATGAAAATCTCGACGAGTGGTTGCGCGCCGGGCGGCTTGACGCCGGCCGCGCGCTCGATCTGGGCTGCGGCAACGGCCGCAACGCGATCGCGCTGGCGCAGCGCGGCTGGCGTGTGCAGGCAGTCGACCAATCACCGTCGGCTGTGGCTTGGGCCAGGGAGGAGACTGCGATGGCGGCGGTCGACGTCGCAGTGAGCTGCGAATCGGTCTTCAAGCTGCGGATTGAGCCGGGCGCCTATGACCTGGTGTACGACTCCGGCTGCTTTCATCACATCGCCCCGCATTGGCGCGCGCAGTTCGTCGCCCTCGTGTGCAAGGCACTGCGACCCGGTGGTGCGTTCGGGCTGGTGTGCTTCGCGCCTGATGGTGGCAGCGGCTTGAGCGATGCCGCGGTGTACGAGCACGGCAGCCTCGGTGGCGGACTCGGCGACTCGGCAGACGGGTTGCGCGCGGCCTGGTCGGGCCAGTTGGAGATCATGGAGCTGCGCCGCATGCGGGCGCAGGATGCAGCAAGTGCATTGTTCGGGCAGGAATTCCTGTGGGTGATGCTGGCGTTCAAGCGCTGAGGTGTGGAAACCGAATTGCAGCAGAATGCTTCGGTGCCAACACCTTTCATGAACGGTGACGCAATTGAAAGTCTCGGAGGTTCTTCGCTTGCTGCATGAAGACGGCTGGCTTCAGGTGGCTCAGAAAGGCAGTCATCGGTAATTCAAGCATCCGGCGAAAACGGGCCGAGTGATGAAGCCAGGAAAGACGGTGCCAGGAAAGCCAAGTGACGACCTTGCGCCCGGTACACTGAATAGCATCATGAAGCAGGCTGGACTTAAGTGAGGTGCCCATGCGCTATGCGGTTGTGATCGAAAAAGCGGAAGCGAACTTTTCTGCTTATGTGCCCGATCTTCCCGGCTGCGTTGCCACTGGTGCCACGGTCGAAGAGGTGGAGCGCGAAATCCGGGAGGCGATCGCCTTTCACCTGGAGGGCATGCGTGAAGACGGGCTGCCGATTCCGGTGCCGACAAGCAAGGTCGAGTACATTGAGCTTGCTGCTTAGTTCGTCGAACGCTCTCAAAAAACTCAACGTCCTTCTCACGCATCCATGTCGATCGTCATCCACTACTGCGGCGGCTGAGGCTACAAACCTGAGGCCCTCCGTGTGAAGGCCTGGTTTGAAACTCAAGGTCGCACGTCCGTGGAGATCGTGCCGGGGCGACCGGGTCAGTTCGACATCCTGATCGACGGGGTGCGCGTGTACTCGCGCTACGACACCGGACGATTTCCGAGCGAGGCCGATCTGACGACGCTCGGCGCTTGACAGCGGCCGCGGCGCTCGGCGTCCTTGCGGCGCTCGCGGCGACAGCAACGAGTGCGGATGTTTCACCCGGCTCGCCCGCCTCGCATCATTCGTTGCTGACTCAGACCTCCAAGTTCACCTTCGCAACCTGATCGGCGCGGCCGATGGCAAACGCGCTGTCGTTCTGGGCGGCCTCGCGCGCGAACTGCAGCTCAGACGGGCTCGCGGCGTGGATGCGATACAGCGGCTCGCCTGCGCGCACCGCCTCGCCCAGCTTGCGCGCCACTTGACTATCTAGGGAAGTCCTTGCAGAGGGGTTAGACCGCGCCCGGCTGATTTGACGCGACGTGACCATGCAATGGAGCCTGTTCGGGCGGGGGTGCTTACGGTTCTGGCTTGTGGCAAACGGCCTCGATATTGTGGCCGTCTGGACCGATGACGAACGCGCCGTAGTAGTTCGGGTGGTAGTGCGGCCTCAAGCCCGGCGCTCCGTTATGTTTACCCCCCGCGGCGATGGCAGCCTTGTAGAAGGCATCTACTTCCGAGCGCGAGTTGGCTGTAAAGGCAATGTGTAGGTGTGCCGGTGTCTCCTTTGCATCGGAAAGCCACAGCGATGGCTTGCCACTCTTTCCGATGCCTACACCGTAAGGACCTTCCATGGCCAACGTGACGCCAAGTGGTTGAAGTGAACTTAGAAAGAACGCCTTGCTCACCGCAAGGTTGGTGACTCCAAAACCGACGTGATCGAACATGCCTTGTTCTCCCAGGTTGGAATGTCACAAGTTGTGGTTTGCGCGGCCTAACGTCAAAGTCAGCCGACCGGTCGCGCGTAGCGCGACCGAGCCGGCTGCACTGCCCAGTTATGCGGCTGGATGATCGAATGCAGCAAGACGAGACTCCAAGAACGGAATGTACGAACACAACTCCGGCGGGCTATGTCCGGAGTCGAGAGTCCTCAGGTGAGCCAGCGCGTCAGCCACATCTTGCTGTTTGGCTCCCGGCACTTTCAGCTCCCAAGCAATGGTCTCTGCCAGGGCCACCAGCGAAACTAACGCGGCGCCTTCCGGAGGATTGCTGCGTCGGACGTATGGCCGCCGCAGGATTGTTAGGCCTTCGAGGGCAGCGGCCAGCGCGTCTGACGGTTTTCTCTCCCGCTGTTTCCGGCTGGCACGACCGAGCGCAGCACTTGCGCGGAGCGCAGCAACGAGGCTGCGGACGCGATCAACTAGCCGCATAGACAGAATGGCTTCGTGAGTTAAGGCGGCCCGCCCCCCGCAACGCCGTAGGTTGCAGGCCGAGGGCCTGCCGAGCTACACCAGCGCACCGGGTCGATCGTCGGCCGGGTCGTTGCCAACTTGCGAGGAGACGGGCCATGGACCAATCTAGCCCGGATGTTTCACCAGTCACTGTTGTATGGGCCTGGTGGAGCAAGTGACCGTGCCATTTGGGCGGTTCTGATGGTGTAACCGATGCATTGCTGCGCTGCTGAGTCTGGGT
>JBIIZX010000064.1:0-10800 GCA_044346055.1 Burkholderiaceae bacterium
CTGTTCACGGCGCTGCTCGTCGATCACTACGTCGGCTGACGGAACCGGCGCACTGCGCGCCAGTCCATGCTGTGCCCATGATGCCGTTCCGCTCGTTGCTCGCCGCCATTCTTGGCGCACTCGCCGTTGTGCTTGCCATGGCTGGCTGCCAGCCGCAGGGCGCCGCCTTCAACAACGTCGACATCAGCGGTGCGCAGTACGCGCGTGAATTTGCGCTGACCGACCACACCGGAGCCCGCCGCACGCTGGCCGATTACAAGGGCAAGGTGGTGGTCGTTTTCTTTGGCTTCACACAGTGTCCGGATGTGTGCCCGACCACGATGTCGGATCTGCTGCAGGTGAGGCAGAAGCTCGGGCCGGCCGGCAGTGACGTGCAGGTGCTGTTCATCACGGTGGACCCGGAGCGCGACACGCAGCAGGTGCTGGCGCAGTACGTGCCCGGCTTTGATCCGAGCTTTGTCGGGCTGTACGGCAACGCGCAGGAGATCGAGCGCGTGGCCAAGGAGTTCAAGGTGTTCTATCAAAAGTTGCCGGGCAAAACGGCCACTTCCTACACCATCGACCACACCGCCGGCAGTTACGTGTTCGATCGCGAAGGACGGGTGCGGCTGTTTCTCAAGCACGCGCAGGGCGTTGATGCGATCGCCAGCGACCTGAAGCGCCTGCTTTAGGAACGCCGCGGCTGCAGCCTCGCCACATGGAAGAGGCTCGGACCTCGCCACCAAAAAAAGAGGCCCCGCAATGCGGGGCCTTCGGGCGCCTCTCTTGAAAGAGGGGGGAGAGGCGGGACCTACAACCAACCAACGCCACCAACCGCACCAATTGCACGGAGTTGCGCGGGTTGCAGGCTCGGCGTGCGGAGGGTTACGCCGCGGCCAGTGCGCCGCGCATCTTCTGCAGGGCTTTGGCCTCGATCTGGCGAATTCGTTCCGCCGAAACCCCGAACTCCTGCGCCAGGTCGTGCAGGGTCGCCGCGCCCACGTTGCCCTGGTCGTCCTCGGCCAGCCAGCGCGCCTCCACGATCCGGCGGCTGCGCGCGTCGAGCGACTCGAGCGCCTTGGCAATGCCCTCGGTCTGCAGGCGGTCGTATTCCTTGCGCTCGAGCACCTGCGTGGGCTCATCGTGTGCGTCTGCCAGGTAGGCGATCGGCGCGAACTCCTCCTCGCCATCGTCGTTGCGGCCTTCCAGCGCGATGTCGCCACCCGTGAGGCGCGTTTCCATCTCGCGCACTTCCTCGGGCTTGACGTTCAGCTCGCGCGCCATGCCATCGACCTCGCCGGCGCTCATCGTGCCCAGCGCCGTTTTCATGCTGCGCAGGTTGAAGAACAGCTTGCGCTGCGCCTTGGTCGTGGCGACTTTCACCAGGCGCCAGTTGCGAAGGATGTACTCGTGGATCTCGGCCTTGATCCAGTGCAGCGCAAACGACACCAGGCGCACGCCGCGATCCGGATCAAAGCGCTTGACTGCCTTCATCAGGCCGATGTTGCCTTCCTGGATGAGGTCGGCGTGCGGCAGGCCGTAGCCGAGGTAATTGCGGGCGACCGCCACCACCAGTCGCAGGTGCGACAGCACCAGGCGCCGCGCGCCTTCCAGGTCGTCGTTGTCGCGAAACTGGCGCGCGTACCGGTCCTCTTCCTCCGGCGTGAGCAGGGGAATGCGATTGACCGCAGAAATGTATGCGTCGATGTTGCCGACGGCAGGCGCCAGCGCAAAGCTGCCAGCCGAGCCGAACGGGATCAGGGCGTTGCTGTGTTGTGCCATGGTCGGAACGGCCTCCTCATGAATCATGTTAGCAGTCGACATCATCGAGTGCCAGCGAATAGACCGGTGTCTTTCGGCTTAAGTTCAATCCCGAGTGCTCTTGTCGGGTAAGTCTGGACTCTTTTACTGCCAAGAGAACTGCGCGAGTGTGAGCGCGGGCTTACTCTGCCGTTACCTTGAGTCAGTCGCTTGGGCGAGCGCCGAGCGCCCGGCGAGCGCACCAAGCGCCAGCCCCAGCAGGGCCGCGGCAAGAGCAAAGCCTGTCAGTACGACCAGCGGTGGAGCGGGCATGTTCCAACCGAGATCGAGTCCCGGCAGGCCGGCCAGGGCGGGCTGCAGCCAACGCCAAGCCAGGGTCAGCGCGCCGATGGCGGCGAGGCTGGCGACGAGGAGCAGGCAGGCGCCGGTGTAGGCGTAGGGCCGGACGATGGTGCCCTCGGTGGCGCCGACCAGCCGCATGACGCGCACCTCGGCCAGATCGCCCACGGTCAGAAGCCGCACGGCCGAGACCAGTGCCAGCACGATCGCCAGCAGGGCGGCCGCCGCCACTGCGGCGCCAAGCGCCAGGCCAGTGGCGATCATCGTCGACAAGCGCTGGTGCCAAGTGCCATCGAAGTGGACCACCTCGACCTTGGGCAGCTTACGCAGCGCCGCCACCGTAGCGTCCACCTGCGTGGGCGTGGCGGCCGCAGCAAAGCGGACCACGAGCGCATCGGGCAGTGGATTGCTCTTGAGTTCAGGCAGGGCCGCGCCGCTGCCACTGCGTGCGGACAGCTCGGCCAGTGCCGCGTCACGCGTGATGTGGCGCACCGCACCGACCGCCGGCAGCGCCTCGGCCCGCGCCAGCGTGGCCTTGATCTCCGTGCTCGCCGTGCCCGGCGCAACGAAGGCAGTCGCCTCGGCCGCCCGCAGTGCCTGCGCGCGCTGCCATTGCGTCCAGGCCGATGGTGCGGCGATCAAGGTCGCGAGCAGCACGCTGCAGGCGAGCACGGCCAGCAGCAAGGCCAGCAGCAGTGCGCCGGGCTGGCGGGCGGCGGTGCGTACAGCGCGCTGCAAGGCCAGCGAACTCATTGCCGCACCTGTGCCAGCGGCACCTGGGCCTTCGGTACCTGTGTATTCGGCATCTGTGACTGCAGCACCCGTTCACCGCCCGATGGGACCAGCCGACCCTCGGCCAGCGCGAGCACACGCGGCGTGAGAGTGAGCACAGATGGCACGGCGTGGGTCGCGATCAGCACAGTGACGCCAGCGTTGGCAAACTGCGCGAGCGTGGCAAAGATGCCGGCGGCGGCGGCCTTGTCCAGATGCGCAACCGGCTCGTCGGCCAGCACCAGGGCGGGCCGGTTGACGATGGCGCGGGCCAGGGCTGCGCGCTGCTGCTCGCCACCGGACAAGGCGCGCGGCCGCGCGCTCCACAGCGCTTCGGCCGCCAGGCCGGCCCGCTCGAGCGCAGTGCGGGCGCGGGTTCGCGCTTCGGCCGGGGCCACGCCGGTCACCAGCGCAGGCAGCATCACGTTGGCCAGCACATCGCGGTCGTCGAGCAGCATGGGGTCCTGCAGCACAATGCCCATCGAACGCCGCAACAGTGGCACCGCTGCCTTGCGCAGCCGTCCCAGATCCTGGCCGGCGACGCGCACTGTGCCACTGCTGGGCGCATCGAGTGCCGCGACAAGTTGCAGCACGGTTGACTTGCCCGCGCCGCTGGGGCCGGTGAGCAGGACAAATTCGCCGCGGCCCACGCGAAAGCTCACATCGGCCAGCGCCAGCCGAAAGCTGCCGAACTGACGACTCACATGGTCAAACTCCACCAGCGGTGCGGCTGGTGAGGCGGCTTGTTGCGCGTCGGTCATGCGGTCATGCGGCTATGCAGTGATGCAGTGATGCAGTGATGCGGGCGTGATGCAGGCATCGGCGTCTGTGCTCGTTGGCTTATCGACTGAGTGTGAGCCATCGAGTCAGCTGCGGCCGACATTGGCCGCCTAGAATCAAGACAACCGCAGGTAGCAGTGCGGGCAAGCCGCACGGCGGTGCAGGCCAAGAACGGGTGCAACGGTGTCACAGGCACCGCATCACATCCACCGCATCACACCCACGCGTCACAGCACCGCAGGCGCCGCGATTCTAGAGGCGCGCTGGTCATCGAAAGGTCATCTGGTCTCACTATGGTCAAGGCGAAGGTCCGCAAGCACGGCAAAGGCAGCGGCAACGCGAGGCGGCGCGGCCGGCTGCGCCCGGTCGGGAACAAGACCAAGGACGAGATCATCGCAACGGCCGCACCAGCGGGCCTCACGCCCGAACGGTTTCTGAACCGGGAACTGTCGCTGCTGGCGTTCAACGAACGCGTGCTGGCGATGGCGGGGCGCGCCAGCATTCCGCTGGCTGAGCGCCTGCGCTTCCTGTGCATCGTCTCGTCCAACCTGGATGAATTCTTCGAGGTGCGGCTGTCCGACCTCATCGACGAGATGCGCGAAGACGGCCACTGGGGTCCCACGGCGGCGCGCTGGAACGAGTTCGTTCTGATCAGCGAGCGCGCGCACAAGCTGGTCGAAAGCCAGTATGCGCTGTTCAACGACGTGGTGATGCCGGCGCTGGGCCGGCAGAACATCGTCGTCATCAATCACGCCACTCGCACGCCAGCGCAGAAGAAGTGGGTGCACGAATACTTCGAGCGCGAGGTGCGGCCGCTGCTCTCGCCGATCGGGCTCGACCCGTCGCACCCGTTTCCGCTGGTGATGAACAAGGCGCTCAACTTCATTTGCCAGCTTGAAGGCAAGGACGCCTTCGGCCGCGCCGCGGCGATTGCCATTGTCAAGGTGCCGCGCGTGCTGCCGCGGGTCATACCGCTGCCGCCGCAGCTGTCGGAGGGCAAGCAGGCGTTCGTCATGCTGTCCTCGGTGATCCGCTCGCATCTGCAGGAGCTCTTTCCCGGGCGCGGCGTATCCGGCTTCTCGCAGTTCCGCGTTACGCGCGACTCGGACCTGTTTGTCGACGAGCGCGAGGTCAGCAACTTGCGGCAAGCGCTGCGCATGGAGCTCACGCAGCGGCACTTTGGCAATGCAGTGCGGCTCGAAGTGCTGCGCACCTGCCCGCCGCAGCTGGAGTCGCTGCTGCGCGAGCAATTTCAGCTGCCCAATGAGTCGGTGTATCGGGTCGACGGCCCGGTTAACCTGGTGCGCCTGAACCAGTTGGTCGACCACATCACGCAGCCGCAGTTCCGCTTCAAGGCCTTCGTGCCGGCCTGGCCGGGCAAGCTGTCAGCGGCCTCCACGGCCGACGGCGCGTCGATGTTCGACGCGATCAAGCAGGGCGACATCCTGCTGCACCACCCGTTCCAGAGCTTCGAGCCGGTGATCGAGTTCCTGCGGCAGGCCGCGCATGACCCCAAGGTCGTGGCGATCCGCATGACGCTGTATCGCACCGGTGCCGCCTCCGTTCTGGTTGATCTGTTGATCGACGCAGCGCGCCGCGGCAAGGAAGTCACGGTCGTGGTGGAGCTCAAAGCACGCTTTGACGAGGAGGCCAATATCGATCTGGCGGAACGGCTGGAGCTGGTTGGGGCCCAGGTGGTTTACGGCGTGGTGGGGCTTAAGACACACGCCAAGCTGTTGCTGGTGCTGCGCCGTGAGGACGACGAGCCGGTTGGCAAGTCGACCAGCCGCCGACGCGTGCTGCGCACGCGTCTCGTGCATTACGCGCACCTTGGCACCGGCAACTATCACCCGGCCACCACCAAGCTGTACACCGACTTTGGCATGCTCACCGCCAACCTGTCCCTGTGCGCCGATGCCGAACGCGTGTTCATGCACCTGACCAGCCTGACCAAGGTGGAGCGGCTCACGCACCTGTGGCTGGCACCTTTCACGCTGCACAAGCGCGTGATCGCCGCGATTGCCAACGAAGCGACGCTCGCTGCAGCCGGCAAGCCGGGCCGGATCATTGCCAAGATGAACGCCCTGGTGGATGAGGCGACCATCAACGCCCTGTACGCGGCGTCGCAAGCCGGCGTGAAGATCGATCTCATCGTGCGCGGTCCCTGCAGCCTGCGGCCCGGCGTCAAGGGGCTGTCGGAGAACATCCAGGTGCGCTCGATCGTCGGCCGCCTGCTCGAGCACCATCGCATCTACTACTTCGGCAACAATGGCGCCGATGATGTGTATCTGTCGAGTGCGGACTGGATGGGCCGCAACCTGTTTCGCCGCATCGAGGTGGCCTGGCCAGTACTCGACAAGAAGCTCAAGCAGCGCGTGATCGACGAGGGCTTGCAGATCTATCTGCACGATACCGTCGACGCCTGGGTGCTGGCATTCACTGGCGAGTACCGCCTGAACCGCTCGGTGCGCGGCAGCAAGCCCTTGGGCGCACAGCGCGCGCTCATGCTGAAGCTGGCCGCTGATCCAGGGGCTAACTAATGGACCTCATCCTCTGGCGTCACGCGGAAGCCGAATTCGGCGAGCCCGATCTTGGGCGCAAGCTCACCTCCAAGGGCGACAAGCAGGCGCGCCGCATGGCCGAGTGGCTGCATCATCATCTGCCTGATTCAGCGCGCATTCTGGTGAGCCCTGCCACCCGCGCACAGCAAACGGCGCAGGCACTGGCCGAGTTGTCGCACCGCAAGTTCAGGACTGTGCAGGAAATCGCGCCGGGTGCCAGCGTGGCCCAGGTGCTCGCCGCTGCCGACTGGCCTGAGAGCAAGCACCCGGTCGTGATCGTCGGCCACCAGCCCACCCTCGGTGAGGTGGTCAGCCACTTGCTCGGCGGCAGTGGCGGCGACTGGGCGTTCAAGAAGGGTGCGATCTGGTGGCTGCAGTCAAGGCAGCGTGATGGCGACAACGAGGTCGTCGTGCGCGCCGCTCTGTCACCAGAATTACTTTAGCGCTCGCGGTCAGTTAATCGAACGGCGCTGGCAAAGCCAGTCGCCGTCCGATTGGGTCGACGCTCTCGCGTTGCTTCGCGTCGACGTTTTATCGGGTCGCCCCGCGGCTCGCAGACATCACGAGCGCTCTCATCAGGAGCGCCCAACGACTAATTTGATCCCGACCTTCTCCCACTGCGCCGCTTCCTCGCCAAGCAGATGCTCGGTGAGCGGGTGACGCGACAGCCAGTCGCCATTAAGCGCCAGCTCAAAGCCGTTGCGCGTGGCCTTCAGCGTCCACTCGGGCAGGGTCACGGGCCGGCGCGCGTGACACAGGATCACACCCAGGCGCAGCGCCAGGATCTTCACCCGGCGCTCGCTGTCCTCCAGCGCGCTGAGCACTTTCTTCAGGTTGCCACGCTGGCTCAGGATCAGCGTGGCAATGCGCTCCTGGTCCGAGGTTGAAAACCCGGCCAGGTCACCGTGCTGCACCAGATACGCGCCGTGCTTGTGATGGTCGTTGTGCGAGATGGCAAAGCCCACTTCGTGCAGGGCGCTGGCCCAGGTGAGGCGCTTGACCAGGTGCTCGGGCATGGTCGGCGCCAGTGCCTGCACGGCCTGCGTCGCCACCGCGGCAACGCGCGCCGCCTGCGCCTTGTCCACGGCAAAACGGTCCTGCAGGCGCTCCACCGTGGCATCGCGCAAGTCGCGCTGCTCACGGCGGCCGAGGAGGTCGTACAGCACGCCCACGCGCAGCGCACCACGCGCCGGCCGCATGGCGGTGATGCCGAGAGTGTCGAACACCGCGCACAGCACGGCCGTGCCGCCCGCCAGCACTTCCTGCCGCTCGGGCTTCATGCCGGCAAAGCGCAGCCGCTTGATCTCGCCAGTGGCGATGATCGCCTGCTTGAGCTTGAGCAGCGCTTCCGAGGTGATGGTGCCATCGGACCAGCCTTCGGCGCGCAGGATGTCGGCCACCGCACCCACGGTGCCGCTGGAGCCATAGGCCTCTTCCCAGTTGGCGCGCGAGAAGCCCTCCACCGCCTCTTCGATCTCGGCGCTGACCGCCACCTGCGCGCGCTTGAAGCTGGTGCGATCAATGCTGCCGTCGCGAAAAAAACGCAAGGTCGTGCTCACGCAGCCGACCTTGAAGCTTTCGGCGCGGTCGGCCGCAAAGCCGCGGCCGACGATGAGTTCGGTGGACGCACCGCCAATGTCCACCACCAGGCGTCGCTCATCCGACGGCGGCAGCGTGTGCATGCAGCCCTCGAACACCAGGCGCGCTTCCTCGCGGCCGGCGATGACCTCGATCGGATAACCGAGAGCGTGCTGCGCCTCGAGCAGGAATTCGTTGATATTGAGCGCCACGCGCAGCGTCTGCGTGCCCACCGCGCGCACCTGTTCGCCGCCAAATCCGCGCAGCCGCTCGTTCATGCGCGCCAGCGTTTCGCAGGCGGACTCGATGGCTTTCTTGGTCAGTCGGCTGTGCTCGTCCAGCCCGGCGGCCAGACGCACTGTTTCCTTCCAGTAGCCGTGATGCTCGATGTGGCTGCGCTCGACGCGCCCGATCTCGAGCCGGAAGCTGTTGGAGCCCAGGTCGACGGCGGCGAGAAGCATGGGTGAGGGCAAGATGGGCGGCGCGATCAGGGCGAAGTTGCGATCAGGGCGAGTGGGTCACGCGCCCAAGCATGCGTTGCGCATCAATGCAATGCGCGCCAGATGATGCGTGCGATTCTAAGTCCCGGCAATCCGCGCTCGCGCGCACCGGCGAGAGCGACGCGGCGCAATGCCGCGCAAGTGCGCAACAAGACGCCGTCGTGACAGCGCGTGGCAATGCGGCCGACGGCGACGGCCCCGAGCAGCGTGAACAGGCGCGCGTGATGATTCGTTACGCCGGAGCCAAGATGCTGCTGCGCCACCCGTGGCTTGCGATTGCGCATCTCATCGACGGCCGCCGCGAGGCGCCCGAGAAGCCGCGCAATAAGAAGTCCTGACGCCAGCCCGGCATTGCAGCCACTTGCGACTCGATCGCGGTGCTGCCCCATCCGCGGCCGTGACCGTTCGTACAGGTCCGGCCAGTTTCGCGCCTTGCTGTTGCACAGGGCCCCCGCCTGGCCGCCCAAAGGTGGCCCTCTAGCTCAACCGCTTCTCGTGCACGTGCGTTCGGCGCAGCCAAACGACACGAAAAGCGATCAAGAAAACAACGCCTCGGCAAACTCCCGCGCCTTGAACGGCTGCAGGTCTTCCAGCTTCTCGCCCACGCCGATGAACAGGATCGGCAATGGCTTGTCACGGCGCTGGTGTGCGAGTGCCGCCAGCACGCCGCCCTTGGCGGTGCCATCGAGCTTGGTGATGACGAGGCCGGTCAGACCAATTGCCTCGTCAAACGCCTTCACCTGCGCCAGCGCGTTCTGGCCATTGGTGCCGTCGAGCACCAGCAGCACTTCGTGCGGTGCGCCTTCCATCGCCTTGGCGAGCGAGCGCTTGACGCGCTTCAACTCGTCCATCAGGTGCAGTTGCGTGGGCAGGCGGCCGGCCGTGTCGGCAATCAGCACGTCGCGGCCGCGCGCGCGCGCCGCCTGCACGGCATCGAACACGACCGCGGCCGGATCGCCGCTGGACTGCTGGATCACTTCCACGCCGTTACGCTGGCCCCAGATGACCAGCTGCTCGCGCGCCGCCGCGCGAAAGGTGTCGCCGGCTGCCAGCAGTACGGTCTTGTGCTGGTCAGCCAGCCAGTGCGACAGCTTGCCAATCGAGGTCGTCTTGCCCGCGCCGTTCACGCCCGCCACCATCATCACCAGCGGCTTGCCTGCTGCCAGCTGCAGCTGGCCCTCGCACGGGGCCAGGCGCTGCGTCATCTCGTCCTTGAGTGCCTCGCGCACCTCCTCGGCGGTCTTCAGGCCCTTGAGCTTGATGCGGTCGCGCAGTGCCGCCAGCAGGTCTTGCGTGGCCGGCATGCCGACGTCGGCGCCGATCAATGCAACTTCCAGGTCCTCGAAGAGCGCATCGTCGATCACGCCGCCGGAAAACAGCCCCGTGATGTTCACGCGCGTGCGCGTGAGCCCCTCTTTGAGCCGGCTCATCCAGCCGGGTTTGTCTGCCATGGGTGTGATGCAAGAATGAGTGCGGTGCGACGCGACCGCGAGTCAAATCAGTGTACGTGAGCGATGTGCAGCAAACGCGCGAGTAAACAGCTCGGTGAGCCCGCTGGTGAGCCCGTCGGTGAGCCCCTTGGTGAACCCGCCGCTGAGCCCGTCGCTGAGCGCAGCGTTGAGCGCCATGGTGAGCCGCGCGCCCGCGTGCGTGGTGACACACGTGACGGCGTGGGCGAAGGCGTGCGAGCCGGCCCGCGTGTCGGCGAGCGCGTCGGCCAGCATGTCGGCCAGCGAATCGGCCAGCACGGCGGCACGCAGGAGCGTGCGACCGGTGGCAAGCGTGCAGGCGCCCGCAGCATTGCCCGGAATGCGGCGCCGGCCGCCACCATCCATGCTGCCGCCCCCCGCAAAGTGCGCATCATCGGCGGCCGCTTCAAGCGCACTCCGCTGCCGGTGGCCGACGTGCCGGGCCTGCGCCCCACGCCGGACCGCGTACGAGAAACCCTGTTCAACTGGATCGCGCACCTGCGGCCTGATCTGGCCACGGTGCGTGGGCTCGATCTGTTTGCCGGCACCGGCGCGCTCGGCTTCGAGCTGGCCTCGCGCGGCGCGGCGCATGTCACGCTCATCGAGCGCGAACCGCGGCTGGTGGCGCAACTGCTGGCGCTGCGCGACAAGCTGGGTGCGCCCGAGGTCGAGCTGCTGCGCGGCGACGCGCTGCAGCTGGCGCGCACCTTGCCCGCGGGCAGCTACGACCTCGTGTTCGTCGATCCGCCTTATGACGCGCAGCTCGTGGCCCGCGCCCTGACTGCCGTGGAGCCGCTGCTGGCGCCGGCGGCCCTGCTGTATGTGGAGGCGGCCGAGTCGCTTGCGCCCGAACTGCTGGCCACACATCAGCTTGAGCTCGTGCGCGAGCTGCGGGCGGGCAGGGTGCACGCCCACCTCTTGCAGCGGCGGTTGCAAGAGCGGCCCGAGAGCGCAACCTAGCCCGGATATTTCACCAGTATGAGGTCAGCGGCCACGTGCTTACGCGCGTTGTCAGAGGAGAACGAGGCCTGCAGACAACCGAGGATCGCCGATGCCAAAGTG